>JBILEM010000241.1:0-2500 GCA_044352085.1 Schleiferiaceae bacterium | reverse complement strand
GGCGAACATGGTTTTGTAGGGCCCGGTGTAGGCCAATCCGGCTACTGCCTGCGCGGGCAATTCGGTCGTTTCCACGCGCAGTTTCTGAAACCCGCCTCCGTAGGCATAACCGCCAACAATAAGGGCTGCCAGGAGGAAGGTAGCGGCGGCAATCCCCAGGGTCCATTTTTTGACTTTGTTCATACGATCAAAGGTGGTTCAAAATCCGTTAAGGGCAACCGACAAGGGCCTGCCGTGCCGCATTTTTTGCCGACCTTCGTGGGATGAAACAGTCGGTGGTTTTGGGTCTGGCCCTGGGGGCTTTTGGGTATGCGTGGTTGTTGCTGGAAAAGGCCCTGGGCCTCCACGGACCCCGCTTGGCGCTCTATCCGTATTTTATCCTGATTTCGCTGGTCCCGACGTTGCTTTTGTGGCAGTGGGGAATGCGCCGGGTGCGCTTGGCGTTGAAGACCGACGTTTCCTTTGCCCGCTTGTTCCAGAGCGGCCTGGTGGCCGTAGGGGTTTGGGCCCTGCTAACGGCTGCGGGCCAAGGGGTTTTCCACACGTGGGTGAGTCCCCGTTTTTTGGAGGAGGCCTTGGCCCGCGCGGTGGCGTCTGGCATGGATCCCGCCCAGGCGGCAAGCACCTACGGGTTGAAGTCCTACATTATTCAGAATTTGGCGGGTACGCTGTCTCAGGGCGTGGTGCTGGCGGCGGGCTTTGCCTACTTTGGGAGCCGCGCAGCGGCGGCCCACCGCAAGGCCGAAGCGGCGGTCAAAGGCATGATGCAATCCGCCCAAAAGGCGGCTAAACCCGGGAAGCGTGCTTGAGTTGGCGTGTTTCCACCCCCAAGCGGTGGACCTCGCGGCACGGTGGGCCGTGCCGCAGGTCGAATTTTGTGCCGACGCCTTGGCGGGAGGCACCACCCCCAAAAAAGACGACGTCCGCGCCGTTCGCGCCGGGTACGAGGGCCGCTTGGGTGCCATGGTGCGTCCCATCGCCGGGTCCTTTGCGTACGACGCAGCGGGTTGGCTGCAGATGCACCGGGACCTGGAGGCCATGGCCCATGCCGGCGTGGATTTTGTGGTCTTTGGAGCGCTGGATGACCGCGGCCAGTGGGACGCAGACCGAATTCGGGCCGTTGTGGCCGAGTCGCCTGTTCCCTGCGTGTTGCACCGGGTGTTTGACGAGTTTTCAGCACCCTTGGAGGCGCTGGAGTGGGCCATTTCCGCCGGTTTTCAGCGCATTCTAACCGGCTGGGGAGGCAAGGACATGGACCAATTGATGGCCTTGCACAAGGCCGCTGCCGGCCGCATCGAACTGTTGCCCGGCGGGGGCATTCGGGCGCACAATGCGGCCCCGTACCGCGCAGCGGGGTTTGACTGGCTGCACACCGCAGCCTTGAGCCCGGAAGCCTACGCGGCCGAGGTTCCCCTCCCCGACGAGACCGAAGTCAAAACCTTGTTGGCAGGATGATGGATACGGCATGGGTGGCTTGGACCCTGGCGTCCCTGGCCGGAGCGCCGCCGGTGGCGGAGTGGCCCCGGCCCGAGGCGACGGTAGTGGTTTGGGAGTTGGAAGAGGTGGATGGGCCGGCACTGGCCTTTGCGCCGTCCCCAACTGCTTCGGACGCGTCCCTGTGGATTCCCGGGCCTCTGTTGCCGCAGCACTGGGTACTCCCTTTTGGCATGGGCCCAAACGACCAAGTGGGGATGGTTTTCCCCAATGCCGACGCCTTGGCGCGTCTCCGGTCGGACGCCGACGGAAAGCCCTACCCGGTGGACAACGACCCCCTTCGCAGGACGCCGCATCTGCGCAAGCCGGGAGTCGAATACGGCTGGGATTTTTCCCGTCCCCAGGCGGTGCAGGGGCCCGGTAGCCACCGCATTCGCGTGAGGGAGGGAGCTGCTTTGGTGGATCCCCACGTGCGCTGGGACGACTCGACAGCGACCCTCGGACAATGGTCCGTGGAAGTGCACGCGGCCGTACCGGGCAGCTACCGCCTGCAGGTGGTTGCGCGGTGGGAAGATGCCCGTGGAGGGGTTCAGACGCGCATGGTGGCCAATCGGTTGGTGGACGTAGGAGCGGGGGCTTCGTCCGTGGTGGACGGGGCTTTTTCGGGGGCGGAGTGGCCCCTGTGGGAACCGCGTCCGGCCGGAGGCCGGCGGTGGACCTTGCCGCAGCGCGTTCGCCTGCAGTGGACCATGGCGATTGATGGGTCGGTGGATCCCCGTGGCTCACGACCGGTGGATTCGGTGGACGTTTGGACGGGTCGACGAACGGTGCAGTTACGCACGTCTGACGAGCGTCCGTTTGCGGTGGACGTAAACCACAAACCTATTTTCTGGGCCGGGGCCAATGCCGTGCGCGCCCAAAACCGAACCGCGTACCCTGTAACCAGTCCGACGTTGGCGGAGGAAGACGCCGTCCTGCAGCAGCGGATGGTGGAAATGGCTCAAAACGGAGGCAATTCCATTCGTTTTTGGGGAGGAGGCCGGTATCCGTCCGAAAGGCTCTTGCG
>JBILEM010000240.1:0-2511 GCA_044352085.1 Schleiferiaceae bacterium | reverse complement strand
CATTGCCTTCGGTAATGTCTTTGTAAATACCGCCCAGGGCGAGAGAATACGTCGATTGGGGTTGGAGCGGTCCACCGTCCCAGGTAATATGGACGGATTTTCCTTTGAGCGTCGCCCGAACATTCCCGGGCAGGGGCGGGGAGGAGATGGGCTGTCCACCGTTTGCTGCAAGCGCAACGTACTCGTCGAATTCCAAGACCACCCGACTGGGACTCACCCGAACACTTTTTGAAACCGGTTCGCTGGAAACCAGGACCGGGGCGGTGGTGTCTTTTGGGCCTCCAGAAGGGGCTTCTGGCAGCGCGCAGGCGTTTAGGAGGAGGGCAAAAACGCCTCCGATGGACACAACGAACCGGTTCCTCATGGTCCAAAGGTAACGGGAAAGGGACACACGAAGCGCTCTGAGGCTGCCGGGTTGGGGGTGTTTAAGGCGCCCAAGCGGCGCAAAATCCCCCCAGAAATGGCGGCCGAAGGGCCGCCAAGGCCACGGCACATGCACCCAGTGTAGCTCCGGTTGTGAGGGTGTCGTCCACCAAAACCAAGGAACGACCGCTGCAGCGGTTGCGGGCACCATCGGCCAAAACAAACGCATTTCGGGCTTCGCGTAGCCTCGCAGCGCGGTCCAATTCGGTGAGCGACTGGTGTTGGATGCGCCTAACCAGCACGTGTTCCTCTACCGGGCATTCCCAAACCGACGCCAAACCGGCAGCAAAGCGTTCGGCTTGGTTGTACCCGCGCTGGCGCTTTTTAGGGTTGGTGATGGGCACGGGGAGCAGAATAGAGCCCTCGGGCGGTCCGAGAAAGCGTTCTGCGCACCGCTGGCCCAGGGCGTATGCCAATTCCGGACGATTTCGGTACTTCAAATGGTGCAAAAGGGTCCGGGTGGGTCCGGCGCGAAAATCCAAAGCGGCACGCAAGGAATCCAGCAAAACCGACGGCGGGCCCGCTGCCTGCGGGCGCCAAGGCAGGCCATCGTCGCACCGCGTACACCACACGTTTCCAACCGGAAGTGGACGGTGGCCACATGCCGGACACGAGGCTGGCAGCAGCACATCTAGAGCACTTTGCAGCGCTCCGTGCCCCCAGTCCGAGCCTCGCGCAACAGGGCGCACCGCAGACATTTGGTCCGGGTTTTGCTGTGAACGGGTAAAAGAAATGCGGTACATTTGCCGGGAAATTACTTTATTATGAGCGGAAAAACGTCTAATGCAGCAAAAGCCATCATCGGTATTTTGCTTTTGGTCATTGCCGTATTGGCGTACCAGTTGTACAATACCAAAACCGAGGTGCAGGTTATTACGTCGGACAAAGAACTTCTGATCAGTCAATTGGAGGATGCTAAAGCCGATTTGATGTCGCAAACCACGCAGAATGACTCCTTGAATGCCTACATCTTGGACGAGACCGCTCGTTTGAACGACTTGATTGCCAAGGCCAAGAGCACCAATGCGACCAATACCAAGGCCATGGCCGAATTGCGCAGCCAGGTGTCCACCTTGCGCAAGACCGTGGACCGTCTGCGCAGCCAAGTTGACAGTGTGAACCGCGCCTACGGGGTGCTGAATACCGAGAAAACCGAATTGGAAGGCCAGTTTTCGTCGGAGCGCGCCAAGAACGAAGAATTGACCCAGACCAACGACAAATTGTCGAAAGACCGC
This sequence comes from Schleiferiaceae bacterium, assembly GCA_044352085.1. Lineage (GTDB taxonomy): Bacteria > Bacteroidota > Bacteroidia > Flavobacteriales > Schleiferiaceae > CAMDTE01. The sequence goes on along the minus strand of JBILEM010000240.1, from coordinate 853 downwards.
GCCGAGGGAGCTCGCCTCAAGCTTACGGGCATAGAAGGTTTTGGCTTAAATGTGACCAAGTCGGGAGAAGAAAAGGAAACCACTTCAGCGGCCAAAGTGAAACGCCTCAAAGTATGCTTCACGGTTGGCCCCAATGCTCTGGCTAAGAAAGGCGAACATACCGTTTACTTCCGTGTCAATACTCCCGAAAACCGCGTGATGGCAGCATCTGGGGACAACACGTTTGCAGTTGATGGCAAAGAACAGCTATTCTCCAGCAAGTCCCAGCTGAACTTCAACGGAGACGCCACCCAGGCCTGCGCAACCATGGACGTAAAATCAACCTTGGCCAAAGGAGCGTACACCTTGGAGCTCTTTGCGGACGGCCGCAAATTGGGTGAGGCCAAAGTCGTATTGAATTAAGCGGGGCGCCCGTGCGGGTCGCTACGCTCAATCTAAATGGCATCCGCGCCGCCGACCGAAAAGGGTTGGGGGCGTGGATGCTTGCGTTAGATGCGGATGTGATTGCCTTCCAAGAGATTCGCGCCCTGCCGGAACAAGTCCCAGTCGGCCTTTTGGAACGAGGCCATTGGCAGTTTTTCCCAGCAGAGAAGAAGGGATACAGCGGCGTGGCACTCTGGTCCAAAATCCCGCCGGATGAAGTGGTCCGAGGCATGGGCGTTGCCGCATGGGATGCCGAAGGGCGGGTCATAACCGCGCGGTGGGGAGAAATTCGGGTGGTCTCCACCTACTTCCCCAGCGGAGCTTCCTCGGTAGGCCGCCAACAAGCCAAGTTGGATTTTTTGCAGGATTTTCAGGGCTGGATGGAGGCGAATAAGTTCGCGGAAGGAAAAACGGCCTTGCTGGGCGATTT
>JBILEM010000239.1:0-2513 GCA_044352085.1 Schleiferiaceae bacterium | reverse complement strand
CAAATGGGTTTCACCTCGGGACAAAACAACTCCAATTTTCCGCGCAGCGCAGAACGACCCTGGGCTTCGTCGTCGACCAACAGTGCAGACAGCATAGCTAAACGTTTAAAAGGTTTCTAAGTACTCGACGGGGACCACAAGCGTGACGCGGGTGCCCGCAGGGGATCCGTCCGGATGGGTTAAATCGGTGGTGGTCCAGCCAATGCCGGAGCCGAATTGCTGGGCCAGATGGTCCAAACGGGCGACGAGCAAGGAGGTAGCAGCAGACCGGTGGCGGGTTTCGTCGGTACGTACCGCTTGCCCAGCCGCTTGCCGGCCCACGCCGTTGTCTTCCACGGTGATGGCCAACCGGTTTTCGTCGACCTTTTCCCACCGAATCCGCAAGATGCCGCCTTGAACCAAGGGCCTCAAACCGTGCAAGATGGCATTTTCCACAACGGGCTGCAGGACCATGGGCGGAATGCCCAGTTCCTCGGGGTCCAGGGACGCGTCGGGCTCCCAAACGACCTCGAAGGAATGGTTGAAGCGCACTTGTTCCAGGGCGATGTAATGCTCCAAAAGGTGCCATTCGTCGGCCAGCGGAATCCAGGATTTCTGGGCACTTTGCAGGGTGAGCCGCATCAATTTGGCAAAGCGCTGGAGGTAGCCCACGGCTTCTTTGGGCTGGCTTTGCAGCACAAAACCGGAGATGCTTTCCAGGGCATTGAACAAAAAGTGGGGATTCATTTGAAGCCGCAGAGCTCGTTTTTCCAAATCTTCTTTTTCGACTTGCCAGGCCTTGCGTTCGGCCTGCCGTTGGCGCCGGGCACGCCACAGCCACCCAATCAAACCGCCCACAATTGCAAGGAACAGGACCCAAGCCAACGGTTGCAAATACCACGGCCTCGGGACTGCAAAAGCGGTCTGGTAGGTACCCAATGCATGCAAGCTTCGGGCATTTCGGACGCTAACCGAGAGGGTATTCGTTCCCAACGGCAGCAGCGGCCACACCGTTTCTTGGGTGGACGACCACGCCGACCAATGCCCTTTGTTCAGCCGGAAACGGTATTCCAATTCTTCTGGACGAGGAGGGCCGGACAACCGGAAGGTGACGCGCGCGGTGCGTTCCGAAGTGGATACGTCTGCCTTCCACTGGGGCGCAAAAGACGGACGCCGTGCAGCCAAAACATGCTGGCCGTACCACAGCCCTTGGCGCCATTGAACGGGAAGTTCGTCCACGGTGTATTCGGAATTGCCCCGAAGGCGCGCCCGCACCCAGCCCTTGGACGTATGCAGCCACCAACCGCGGCCTTCCACCTGGGCCCACAACCGAGCGTTCACGTCCCGGCGAATGGAGGAAATGGGTGCCCCAGGGAACGCGCTAAAAGACACCCAACGAAGGGTGTTGTTGTCCGTCTGCAGGCGGATGATTTTTCCTTCCACATTGAGGCCGTACAAAGTTCCCTGCGTGAAGGGACCGGCCACCTGCACCACAAAATCCTCTTGCGTGCTGTCCCTGGCCACCAAAATCGACGGTCCACCCGACGGTCGAGACCACTCCAGACGGACGGACTTGGAACCAAAAAGGGCGATGACCTGGCCTCCCGAATGCGCCAACCCCAAGCAAAATTCCCGGCGCAGCGGCGGCAACCAGGCACCGTCTGCCCCCCGGACCCAAAGGCCACTCTCGGACGCGACCACCAATTCCCCCTGTCCGCGTACGAGCAAACCCGTGATGACCTGGCCTCCAGGGAAAACTTCGGATTTCAAGCCCGTTTTGGCCGTCCAACTCCAAAGCCCTTTGTTGGTTCCGAGCCAGGTGGTTGATCCTTCTTGTACGATTTTGGCTTCGGGGTGAACCCCCTGCGTTTTTAAGCGATCCAGGGCTTCAAAATCCGGCGACGGCAGGCGAAGCAATGCGTCGTCGGTCCACACAAGGAGGGCGTCTTGGTCCGCGGCGGCGGCCCGAACCGGCGGCAAGGACTGGCCCCGCTCGTCCACCCAAGGTCGACCATCGGCATCTACCAAGCCAAAGTCGCCATAAAAGACCCGTTGTCCCGACGGAAGTACCAAACATTGGGCCTCTCCGATTGGCAGCGTCCCGGACTGCTTCGCAAGCGGCAAACTCCAGCGGCCCGGACCGACGGTCAGCAGCTGGTCGTCCCAGACGGCAACCTGATGCACGGGGGTGCCTTTCCCCACGCGCTTCCAGCGTTTCCCACTCCACTGCAAGAGTCCTTTGGGCGTTGCCACCCACCACGATTGGGCGTGAAAGGCCAAACTGAGCCCTCGGTACCCCGAAGGCAGAACTATCCGAAGCCATTTCGTTGAACGGGGGCGGCTGGATGGAGCAATCGTTTGGGTACGTTCACCCACTGCACCGTCGGAAACCCGCACGTAAATGGCCGATTCCGACAACAGGCCCAGCCGTTGGTCGTCGGCAAAAAGATCCATAAACCGACCGTTCCCCAACCCCGGTCGCCGAATCCATCGGGACCCGTCCCAGGTAGACACTCCCTTTTCGGTAGCTGCCC
>JBILEM010000238.1:0-2522 GCA_044352085.1 Schleiferiaceae bacterium | reverse complement strand
GAGGCGATTCAGCATGTGGAAGTGGTGAAGGGGGCCGCAAGCGCCCTGTACGGCAGTGCCGCGTTGAACGGCGTTATTCACGTGCGGACGTTGGAAGCCGGTGCGCAACCCGTTGCCCGCATGTCTTTCCAGTCCTTGGTGTACGACCAGCCCGAATTCCCCAGCATGCGGTGGTGGGCGGGCACCGGCATGCGCACCCAGGGAACCGGTCGGTTTGCCGTAGCCGTCAAACCCACCGCCAAATCCGGCCTGGTGCTCCACGGCCAACTCCAGTGGGACGAGGGCTATGTGTACGGCGTGACGGACGAAAGCCTGCGTTTCAACGCGAAGTACGACTACGCGGTGTCGAAAAAAATGAAGGTGGGCATGGCGGCTTCCGTGCGGGGTTTGCGCGGTGCCGACGTCCTTTTGTGGAAAAGTTTCGCCAACGGATACATCCCGTTGGACTCGACAGCCACCAACAAGGGCATCTACCAGGTCACCGCAAGTCCGTTTGTCACGTACCGGCAGGGGCGCACGCTCCACGCCCTGCGGTCGCGGTTTTTTGCGCACGATAACAACCTGCAAGCGGGCTTGGAGGACTACTCCAACGCGGCCCGAACCCTCTACACGGAATACACCGCCACCCGATTTGGCGCTCGTGGATGGAACACGACGTGGGGAGCAAGCGCGACGAATTCGCTGTCGTTTAACGGGGAACTTTTTGGGGGCAAGCACACGTCTACGACCCGCGGTCTATTTGCGCAGGCGGACTACAGCAAAGGCGCCTGGAATGCGAGTTTGGGCGGACGGTACGAGCGCTACACCTTGGATACGCGCGGGGCCGGGGCTCCCATTTTCCGGGCGGGAGTGAACCGCGATTTGGGCGGGGGTCGGTTCGTGCGGGCTTCCGCGGGCCAGGGATACCGCTTCCCCACCATCGCCGAGGCCTTTGTTTCGGCGGTAGCCGGGCCGGTAAAAGTCTATTCCAACCCCCTCGCCAAGCCCGAACGCAGTGCGTCGGCGGAAATTGGCTTGAAGCAACTGCTGGCGACGTCGGACCGACGGTGGCAGGGCTATGCGGATGTGGTGGTTTTTGCCAGTCGGTACTGGGACATGCTGGAATTCACGTTTGGGCAGTGGGGAGACACGGTGATGGCGGACCCCGCAGCGGAATTCTTTGCCAACAACGGGTTCAAGTCCATCAATGTGGGCACGACGCAGGTGCTGGGCGCGGAATTCACCTTGACGTCGTCGGTGGCCATTCGCAAAAACCTGACCGTGAACGGCTTGCTGGGATACACGTATGCCCGGCCCACGACGTTGGACCGCGATGCGACGTACGCTTTTGATGCAGCAGGGAGGCCCATCACCTACCTGGGGACGTCGACGGATCCGTCCCACGGGTATTTGAAATACCGGTACCGGCACGTGGCCAAGGCCGACGTGGAGGTGGTCCGGCAGCGATGGAGCGCGGGGCTTTCGGTTCGGTACAACAACCGGATGGACAACATGGACAGCATTTTCACCAGTTCGTTGTTCAATGCCTTTGTTCCGGGTGTCCAAGACGCCTATGCCTATTATTTGCCGCACTACGACTTGCTGCTCGACGCCCGTGTGAAATGGCAGTTGAGCCGGGACTGGGCTTTTACGGCCCAGGTCAACAATTTATTGAACCGCACGGTGATGCCCCGGCCTGCGTCGTTGTTGGGGCCCCGCACCTTCGGGTTCCAAATCGCTTATGCCCTGGGGGGACGCTGAGGCGCTGAATTGGAGAATTCCAAGGCATTGCGTATATTTGCACCCGCACTGGGGGATTAGCTCAGCTGGCTAGAGCGCTTGCATGGCATGCAAGAGGTCATCGGTTCGACTCCGATATTCTCCACGAAACCCAAGGACGTAAGTCCTTGGGTTTTTTTTGTTCGTCACTTTTTTTGGGGGATTTCTTTTTTGGGGCTTCGTCACTTTTTTTGGGGGTTATCAACAGGTCTTTTTAAACGGATAAATTTGATTTATAACCTTGATTATCAGTTATTTGAACTCGTGCAAACGTTTATATACGTTTATAAACGTTTAAATACGACTAGCGGCGAGGAAGTTTTGCAACTTTGCCTCAACGAAAGATCTAAGCAACCGGTAGGACCACCGTCCTCGAGGCTAAAGCGCGCGTCGAAGCAATGCAAACCGAACTGAACAAAGTTGAATCGATTCCCATGGCAACAACCCACTCCCTGATGATCCGTGTGACCTTGAACGATGTGCAGCCCGTGGTTTGGCGCACACTCAACGTGCCCAATTCCAAGGATTTATTGGCTCTTGCGGTCGGTACGTTTTTGTCCATGGGTTGGGAAGCCAATGCCCCCTTTCACTATCTCCTGCCCAATGGCGGCAAAGTGGTTGATCCGCGCCAATGGATGGAATTGGACGATGACAGCAAGGTGCGTATTGCTCCGGCGAACGCCTCCGGCCAAGACTTAAAGGCCTATTTCAGCAACGGCCCCATGAAATTGGTGTACGAGACCCCGATCCCCTGGAGTCTGGAA
>JBILEM010000237.1:0-2539 GCA_044352085.1 Schleiferiaceae bacterium | reverse complement strand
AAGAACACCTTTCCATCCTTGGGTCTTCACAATATTTTCTTTTCCGACGACTATCCCCAAGAATTCAAAGCCCTGTTTGAAGACCATTTGCCAGGAGAAGATCCCACGGTGTATGTCAACATTACCAGCAAGTGGGTTCCGGGCGAAGCCCCTTCGGGAGCAGAAAATTGGTTTGTCATGGTCAATGCCCCGGCTGATTACGGACAAGATTGGGAAGAATTGCGAAACCAAGTGAGGGCAAAAGTTGTGGCAAAACTTTCTGGCCATTTGGGTGTGAATCTGGAGGAACTCATTGAAGTCGAGACCTTTTTAGATCCCCCGGGCATTGAAAAAGCCACCCAGTCCTACCGAGGAGCATTGTATGGCGCGGCGTCGAACAACCGTTTGGCAGCATTTTTGCGGCACCCGAACAAAGGAAAGGGGCCCAAAGGACTTTTTCATGTAGGTGGAAGTGTTCATCCAGGTGGCGGGATCCCGTTGTGTTTAATGAGTGCAAAAATTACAAATCTATGGATGCTAGAAAGTTAGCCTTGTTGATTCCCGCTGTGGGAGCCATTTTATCGTCCTGCGAACCCCAGGTGTATTGTACCCAAGAGTTTCGCATGTTTGATGCGGTCGTACTTGGACCGGTACCCACCGAGGTATATACCGTGGATTTAACCACCGGCGATACGCTTCGCAACCAACACGTAGGGGGCTATCCTTCAGCTGTTTATGGTGTTGGTTCGGATGGGTTGATCCAAAACCAGGGCTACAACAGCACGCGTTCGTATTCGTTTGTAGTAGAACGCGCTGGGCTAGCACCGTGCGTGACCCCGTTTGTTTTTCAATCCGATGAATGCCACATCAGCAAGGTTTCTGGCCCGGATACGGTCGTTTGCCCATAGCCATGAACAACCAAGGGAAATCGGCGGTCTCCTTTTGTTCCATGCTGGTGGTACTTCTGTTGGCTGCAGCATGCCAACTTCAGGAGCGTTCTTCTGAGTATGCTGCCCAAGAAGAAGGAGCCATCCTGCGTTGGGAGGAAGTAGCTGCCCAAATCCCCAAAGGGATTTCTAAGTCGGATTCTCTTGCCTTGTCAAAAAACATCATTCGCGACTGGCGATTGAGAAAAAACTGGCTTTCTCGAGCCGAATCCCAAATGGGAAACGACTTGGATTCATTTGAAGTGGTGGTTCAACGATACCGAGAGGATTTGCTGATTCTCACCTACCGTAACCAATTGGCCCAGCAAAAAGTAGATACCATTGTATCCGATCAAGAATTGAGAACATGGTATACCCAAGCGAGCAAACAACTCAAACTGAGCAAAGACATTGTTCGGGTTTCGTACCTGGCCCTTCCCATGGCTTCCCGTTGGACGTCTTCTTTGAAAAGAGAGATGGCGGGTGCCGAACGCGGTCCATCAGAGCGTTTGGTTGCTTTTTCTAAAAAGTGGGCAAGGCAGTACAGACTGGGAGATACCACCTGGGTAGAGATTTCAGAGTTGGTGCGCCAATTGGGGGTGCCCGCTTTTGACCCCAATCAGATGTTAACCCGTGGATACAAAGAATGGACGATGGGGCCAACCCGCTACGTGGTCTATGTGCACGAAGTGAGAAGGGCCGAATCGACCCTGCCTTTTGATTTGGCCAAGCCTTGGATCAGGGCGATGGTTGTTGATGCACGGAAAAAGAAGTTTTGGTCCGAACTGGAACAAAACATGATCGACGAGGACTAGGCAAGTCCTTTGGAGCTGCCGGTGCGGTCCCGTTAAAAAAAGCTTTTGGCCAAGGCGTCGAGCGCTTTTAGTCGGGTAAGCAATGCAGGCAATGCCTCGAAATCAATCATGTTGGGCCCATCGCACGGAGCGTCGTCCGGATGGGGATGGGTTTCCAGAAACACGGCTGCAACTCCTGAGGCCACCGCGGCCTGTGCCAAGCTGGCGACATATTCCCGTTTGCCACCGGATCGGTCTCCCAGTCCGCCTGGCTCTTGGACCGAATGGGTTGCGTCAAAGACGACGGGATATCCCCATTTTGCCCAAAGCGGGAAGGTTTTAAAGTCGACCACCAAATTCCCGTAGCCAAAGGTGCTGCCTCGTTCGCACAGGGCAATTTGGTTGTTTCCTGTTGCGAGCGCTTTTAGCAGGACATGCCGCATGTCTTCGGGCGCTAAAAACTGGCCTTTTTTGATGTTAACGGGCTTGCCTGAAGCTGCGACAGCTTGAATAAAGTCGGTTTGGCGGCAGAGGAAGGCCGGCGTTTGGAGCATGTCTACCGTTTGCGCCACCGGGCCAATTTGGTCTTTTTCGTGCACGTCGGTGAGTACGGATACTCCTACTTTTTGGCGGACTTCGGCTAAAATAGAGAGGCCTTCGTCCATTCCAACCCCGCGAAAAGAATTCACCGAGGAACGGTTGGCTTTGTCGAACGACGACTTGTATATCCAAGAAATTCCCGCATCGGAAAAAATGCGCTTGAGTTTTTGGGCGGTTTCCAAGGCAAAAGCACGACCTTCAATCACACAGGGTCCGGCAATGACGGTCAGCGGCAAATGG
>JBILEM010000236.1:0-2551 GCA_044352085.1 Schleiferiaceae bacterium | reverse complement strand
ACCACACTCCAGGCGCTGTCCTCCACGGTCAATTCGCCTACAAATCCCCGTTGCCCTACCAACGATGGCCCTACGCCAATGCGGTATTCGGCATGTCCCCGAACCGAGTCAATGCCCAACAAGGCGAAGCGGTAGTTTACAAAGGCATCATCGGCCAAAGGGGAAGGTACCGGCACAGCAAGCAGACGGGGCAACTCCAAACTGGGTCGGTAAATATTCAAATCCAAATCCTTCCAACCGTCGTAAAAATGGGCACCCTCCTGCCCTGCCGCAACCGTGGGCGCAATGTTGTCTTGCCGTTCGAAAGACAAGGACGCTCGGACTTCTACGCTTTGCCCCCCGCGATTTCCCGCCTTGTGGTCGTCGTACAGCAAGATTTCGTCGCTCAGCTTGTTCGGCCCGAGGGATCGGGTGACGGCCAACTGCTCACGAAGCCGCGTTTGTCCGGCGCTTTGGTAGGAGGACTTCGCATACGTGGTGCATTGGAACGACTGTACGGCTTCCAAATGGGTGCGGCGCTGATTGATGGCCTGGCGCATGACCTCCCGGGCGCGATCCGATGACTTTGCTACAACGGTAGCCGTCTCAAGCACTTCGTGTTTGAGATCTTGAGCAGCCATGCGGCTAACCCCCAAAAAAAGGAAACAAGCAAAAGAAACAAAACCATTTCGACCCATGGCCCGCTTGCTTGCAAAAAAATCAACCATAACCTTTTTCAAGATGCAAAAGTCGTGCAGAAAGTTGCATCCCGTTCCAAGGGATGGAACGCTTACAGGACCCGAGCCCAGATTCTTTTAAAACCGCTGAGTGGTTCCCACCATAGGAAAGCCAAAGGTGAATCCATCTAGGGTCACCACCACCACGCCAAAATCCCAGCTACTAGAAGGCTTGATGCTGCGTCCGTACAAGATGGTCAGAGGAATAGTGCCAATTCCAGCCCCATTCATGATGGTGTAATGTTCCCCGCCCAAAATCCAATTGCGTGAAACCCGGTGGGATCCTGCCAGGTACAAGGTGGGGTATTCCGCCCACGACGACTCCCGGAATCCATCCGCCCAAGCAGTCGCATACGACCATCCCAGACCGGCTGTAATTTGGGACTCGGCCGTTCCCCGCGTGTAGATGGCGAAGGGCAAAGCCGTCATGGAGCCGACTCCGTCCAAGGCCTGAAAACGGGGATTCCAGTACGTGCTCAGCATTCCTACCGCGACGTGGTTCTTCTCATCCAGCGAGTACCCGTATTTGACCGTAGGCATGATGTTGGTGATGCCCACCAAATTGGTAATCAACAGCCCCCCCATTCCCACACTCAAGTGGTCGGTCAGGCCGTATTGAACCGTATTGTATTCAAACAAAATATTGTTCCAATACAACTCGCCTTTTTTCTGGGGAATGGCACTGGGGCCAAACAACGAGCGGCTGTAGTGCGGAGAAGCAAAGTGGCCTCTTTTGGTAATGGGCTGAAGCCGCGCTTGGGTAATGCCCTGCCGGTAAACTTTGTCCGGACCCGACGCCATGCCCGTAAAATAGACAAACTCTCCATCCAAGCTGTCCACAATTCCGGTGCGGTAGCTGCCGTCGGCCAATTCAAAGCGATAGTGTTGCCCAATGACCAAATTGCGCGCGTTTTTCACCACCTGGGCCTGGGTGCCTTCAGCAAAGCCCAAGAGGAAAAACAGGATCAAAAGAGATTTTTTCATAAGGAATAGGATTTCTGCAAATATACAGGTCTGTTTTGGGAACTCCTTTTGGGGTCTTGGCTCAAAACCGTAGACCCATCCTTTAGGATTGCAAATAGTGCAACTCGGGGCAATCAATGGCCTCAAAACCGATGGGAATAGCCCACCGCAGGAAAACCATACAACCATCCCCAGGTATCCACATGCCCAACAATCCCAAAATCGATACTGGCTTTGGGCAGCAAATACCGCCCGTACACCAAGGCGTAATGGGAGGCCCCATCAAAAACAAGCACCGAACCCCCAGACCAATAGTCCAACGCATGGTGGCCCGTTACGGCGTACTCTCCCCCCAGTATCCACCGATTGGACAATCGCTTCGACCCAGACACATAGAGGCCGGGGTTCGCAGCCCATTGATCCACTGGTACCCCTAAAACCTGGCGATCGTAGATCCAAAAGCCCCCCAAAGTCCACTGCGCCTCCGAGTGCCCCCAGGTGTGCGCTACATAGGGAATCCAGTGGCCCGAATCCAACTTCTTGTTGTACCAATTGAGTACACCGCCGGTGCCGACCGCTAGGTGGCGGTAGGGGCGGTAGGTTTTTGCATATTTAATTGACGGAATTACTCCCGGGTTCCCCAAAAGGGTGGAAAACAACCCAAACGTCGTGCTAACAGATAGGCCATCGACAACCGCAAACTCCAGGGTATTGAATTCCAATAAAAAATTCTGATAGAGCAACTCGCCTTTTTTCATGGGAATGGCGGTAGGCGCCAGCCAACTTTTGGAGCCGTGGGGAGATAAGGCCTGGCCCTTTTCCGTCCGCACTTCAGCGCTGTAACGGCTTACTGCAGCTAAATAAAACGACTG
>JBILEM010000235.1:0-2552 GCA_044352085.1 Schleiferiaceae bacterium | reverse complement strand
TTTGGACTTTCTGCCTTGGAGGCAATGGCTGCGGGGGTTCCCGTGGTAGCCTCGCAAGCCGGCGGAATCTGCGAAGTGGTGCAAAACGGGGTAACCGGATATACCGCGCCCATCGGAGACGTAACGCAAATGGCCGAATACGCCACCCAAATTCTGACCGACCCGGAATTGGCCCATCGCTTTTCGGTCGCTGCCAAAAAGCGTGCAGCCGAATTCAGCATCGAGAAAATCGCCCACCAGTACTACGACGTCTACCTGCCATTGGTGGCCCAAGGAGCCCCCTGCAGCGAGTCAAAATAATGCCCATGGCTAAAAAACCTCCATTCAGCACCGGAGCTCCATCCGAAAACCCCTTTGCCGCCGCTCTGTCTCAAGCATTGGGCGGATATACTCCGGACCCAAACGCCAAGGACGATGCACCTCAAGACTCCGCCCCCGAGGTACAGCCCCACGGCTGGGTGCACATCGGATTCGAAAAGAAAGGCCGCGCTGGCAAAACCGTAACGCTCCTGGAATTCGTTGATTTGGACGAGGAAGGGGCCGAGGAAGCCGTAGAAAAGTGGGCCAAAAAACTCAAAACCACGTGCGGGGTAGGGGGCAGCGTAGAAGCCTTAAGCGTTCTGCTCCAAGGCGACGTTCGTTCCAAGGCCGAGGCCGAATTGCGGGCGTGGGGGTTTAAAACCAAACGCATAGGAGGATGACGTACACCAAACGCATCGACTCGCCTTCCAATCCGCTGATCAAGCAATGGGCCCGCTGGCAAGCCAAGTCCGCCGAAAGGCGCAAGGACGGAGTCGTTTTGGTAGAGGGGCTCCGCGAAGTGGAGCGCGCTTTGCTGTCTGGCTGGACGCCCGAATACCTGGCATTTCCTGCGGATTCGGCGCATTTGAGCGATTGGATGGACCGGTGGTCCTTTCCCGAGACCCATTGGATGGAATTGGGGTCTGCTGCCTGGCAGAAACTGGCTGTCCGCGAGGGGGTAGACCATGTTTTGGGGGTTTTTCCCGCTCCTCCGTCTGATTTAGAAGCACTGCCCACTCCGGTGGATGGGCTGGTATTGGTTGCTGTGGAAACGGAGAAACCGGGAAACCTGGGGGCCTTGTTCCGCACCGCAGATGCTGCAGGGGTCGACGCTGTGCTGGTGGTAGACCCCGTGTGCGATCCCTATCATCCGCAGGCCATCCGAAACAGTCTGGGTGGCATTTTCAACGTTGCAACCGCCGTTTGTTCGGCCCAAGACGCCCGCAATTGGCTTCAGCACCACGGGCTTGCGGTGGTCCTGGGACACCTTGACGCCCAACACGTGCACACCGACGCAGACCTCTCCGGCCCTGTGGCCTTGGTGGTGGGCCCCGAAGACCGTGGACTGGATCCGGCGTGGGATACGGCTGCCACCCTCCGGGTGAAAATTCCCATGTTGGGGGTGGTGGACTCCCTCAACGTCAGCGTTAGTGCTGCCGTTTTGCTGTACGAGGCCCGTCGGCAAAAGAAATAGCAGTAAGAGGACAACGAAGCCAGCAGGGCAGAACTGTATTTGGGCAATTTGGACCGGGTAGAAATGCAAAGGCCGGGGACAAGCCCCGGCCTCACACCAAACCAATAACCTCATGCATACACATTAAGGTTAGGTCAAAGTTAAGTACGGAATGGAGTACAAATGGTACTTGTGACCATTATCTTTTTACATTTTTTTCTTGGAGCGCAAAAAACGGCCGGTTGGCGAATTTTCGATCTCCAAAATTCCCGACGGTTCTCCGGAAAAAAGCAGTTCACCGCCTTCGTCTCCACCTACGGGCCCCAATTCAATAAGCCAGTCTGCTTGTTCCATAAAAAGCGGATGGTGTTCCACCACCCATATCGAATGCCCCAATTCCAGTAGACGGTCCATGGCCATCATCAATTTCTGGATATCGTCCACATGCAAACCGGTGGTGGGTTCGTCAAAAACAAACAGGCCTTTTTCTGCGGTGGCTCCGCGGGACAAAAACGAGGCAAGTTTCACCCGCTGGGCCTCGCCTCCAGACAGCGTGCTGCTGGGTTGGCCCAGTTGTACATAGCCCAGGCCAACTTCCTCCAGTGGGTGCAGTTTTGCGGCAATTTTGGCCTGTCCGTTTGCGGCAAAAAACGCAATCGCATCGTCCACGGTCATGCACAAGACATCGTTGATGTTTTTGCCGTAAAATTCCACTTCCAAGACTTCTTCCACAAAACGCTTACCTCCGCACGCCTCGCACTCCAAGTGCACGTCGGCCATGAATTGCATTTCGATGGTCAGGCGACCATCGCCCTTGCAAACCTCGCACCGACCGCCTTCGGTATTGAACGAAAAATGCTTGGGTTTAAAACCGCGCAATTCGGCCAATTTTTGGTGGGCATAGAGGTTTCGAATTTCGTCGTAGGCTTTGAGGTAGGTTACCGGGTTGGATCGGCTGGATTTGCCAATCGGATTTTGGTCGATGAATTCGATGGAATGAATGCGGTGAAAGTCGCCCTCTAAGGCATCAAAAGCTCCCGGTTTGTCCCCAAAGCCGGTCAGTTTTTTTTCAATGGCC
>JBILEM010000032.1:0-9533 GCA_044352085.1 Schleiferiaceae bacterium | reverse complement strand
CAACCGCGAATTGTACCTTACGGTTTGCGAAAACACCGCCACCGGCTACCGCAACTGCGACGTTTTCTGGAGCAAGAAAAACGGGGACCACTGGGGCGCCCTCATGCCCGTACCCGGCGGCGTCAACCAACCGAACAGCTGGGAAAGCCAGCCCAGCGTATCGGCCAACGGCGACTGGCTGTACTTTGTGTCCAACCGCCCAGGCGGGACGGGGGGGCTTGATCTTTACCGCAGCCAACGCCTCCCCGACGGGTCCTGGAGCAAGGCCGAAGCCCTGCCCAAGGAAATCAATACAGCCCTCGAAGAGAAATCGCCCTACCTGCACCCGGACGGGGTCTCCCTGTACTTTGCGTCCTCCGGCCATCCCGGGGTAGGGGGATTGGACCTCTACATGGCTCGGTACCAACCCGACAAAAAATCCTGGACCACGCCCAAGAATGTGGGCATTCCCATCAACACCCCCGAGGACGAAGTGGGCCTCTTTGTAGACCTGGCAGGCACTCGCGGTTATTTCTCCACCAACACCCGGCAAGGCCCCGGGGGCTGGGACCTGTTTCAGTTTACCCTCCCGGAGGGGGTTCGGCCCCAGTCCGTTGCCTTGGTCAAGGGGGCGGTCAGCACCAACGACGCCAACCCCCGCGGCTTGGAGGGGGCTGAAGTCCAGTTGACGCGCCTACGCTCCAAGGAAATGCAAAAAATCGAAGTGGACCAGGAAAATGGACGCTATGCCCACGTGGTTGCGCTTGCTCCCGGCGAACGGGTCATGGTTCAAGTGGTACAAGAAGGAGCTGCTTTCAATGGCCAAGTAATCAGCGAGGAAAATACCAAAGAGTCGCCCGTTGTTCAGGCCGAATTGGAGGCTCGGGTGCTTCAGAAGTCCACCGAATACGCCATGAACAGCATCCAGTTTGCTTCCAATTCGGCCGCTCTGAACGCCGACGCCTTGGCCTTGATTGAAGGATTTGCAACGTACTTGCACTCCCGTCCGGATCTGCGGGTGGAGGTGCAGGGCCATACCGACGACGTGGGCGATGACGTCCGCAATTTAGAACTCAGTAGCCAACGCGCCCAAGCAGTTAAAGTTGCACTGCAAACGGCCGGCATTGCGGCATCGCGTCTGCAAGCCAAAGGCTACGGAGAAAAGAAGCCCCTGGTACCCAATACATCCGAAGCGGCTCGGCAACGGAACCGGCGCACCGTTTTTGTGGTGCTTTAATTCCCCATTTGGTCAATTCTGGTAAAATTCTTAAATTTGCACTCCCGTTGCGTGAGGCAGGTTCCAATCCGACGGTAATTTGCGGTCTCAACCTCTGGCCAGAGCGGTGTATGTTGCTTCCGTGTGATCTTTAAAGACCCATGACCATGGATCTGATTCAGTACGTACAGGATAAGTACGTTGAGAACAAGGAGCTGCCTACGTTCGCAGCCGGTGACACCATCACGGTGTACTACCAAATCAAGGAAGGTGAAAAGACCCGTACCCAGTTTTTCCGTGGGGTCGTTCTTCAGCGCCGCGGTTCCGGAACCACCGAAACGTTTACCATTCGCAAGATGTCTGGCAACGTAGGAGTGGAGCGGATTTTCCCCGTGAACATGCCGAACTTGGAAAAAATCGAAATCAACAAAGAAGGCAAGGTGCGCCGCGCACGTATTTTCTACCAGCGCGAACGCAATGGCAAGGCGGCTCGTATCAAAGAAGCCCGTCGCCGATAAGTATTTTTGTGCAAAACGGGTCTTTGTGCCTGTTTCTGTACTAAAGCAAAACCGCCCGCATTCGCGGGCGGTTTTTTTATTCTCCGCTGAGCAAGTCAGGACGCAGCCGCCGGGTGCGCTCAAGGGCCTGCTGGTGTCGCCAAAGGTCAATGGTCTTGGTGTCACCGCTCGTTAGCAATTCCGGCACCTTCCAGCCCCGGAATTCGGCCGGACGCGTGTACACCGGCGGAGCCAGCAAGTTGTCTTGAAACGAATCCGATAGGGCAGAGGTCTCGTCGTTCATGGCCCCGGGAAGCAAGCGGATTACGGCATCGGTCACAACAGCCGCCGCCAATTCACCGCCAGAAAGTACATAGTCGCCAATGGAAATCTCCCGGGTAATGAGGTGTTCCCGCAGCCGGTGGTCGATTCCCTTGTAATGCCCACACAGCAAAATCAGGTTGTGCTGCAGGGACAATTGGTTGGCGATCCCTTGGTTGAGGCGCTCGCCGTCCGGGGTCATGTAGATAATCTCGTCGTAGGTTCTTTCTGCTTGCAGGGCTTCTATGCACGCTACGATGGGCTCAATACGCATGACCATCCCCGCACCGCCGCCGTAGGCGTAGTCGTCTACCTGGGTGTGTTTCCCAAATCCAAAGGCCCGGAGGTCGTGCACATGTACGGATGCCACGCCTTTGTCCATGGCGCGCTTTAATATGGAATGGGAGAACGCTCCGTCCAAAAGTCCCGGTTGGACCGTGATAATGTCGATGCGCATCAGGCCTTCAAACCAATTTCCCGCAGGCGTTCCTCCAGGTATTCGCCGGCCGTAATAGGGGCGTAGGCCAATGGATTTTCTTGAGTAATGCACGACGGCAAGGCATCCAGCGGCATCGCCTGAATGGGATGCAAGAAGAAGGGAATGCTAAAGCGGGGAATGCCCCATTTTTCTTTCGGTGGATTGACCACCCGGTGGGTGGTGCTGCGCAACCGGTTGTTGGTCAAGCGCTGCAGCATGTCCCCTACATTGATAACCAAATGGGCGTCTTCCACATGAATGGGAATCCAATTTCCCTGGAGGTCTTGAACTTCCAAACCTTCCGCAGACGCGCCCATCAGCAGGGTGATCAAATTGATGTCTTCGTGCTCCGCGGCCCGAACGGCATTTAAAGGAGCGTCCACCAAAGGGGGGTAATGGAGTGCGCGTAAGATGGAATTTCCACCGAGAACATAGGGTTCAAACCAATCTTCCGGCAAGCCCAAGTAAAGCGCAATGGCTTTTAGAACCTGCCGTCCGGTATACTCCAACATTTCAAAAGTTTCCTGAACCTCGGAAAGCAAGGCGGGGACTTCTTCTACGGCCACATTTTCGGCGTACACTTGACCGTGGGCGTTGAACTGGCCCCATTGAAAAAATTCCTTCAAGTCGGGAGTGTCAAAACCCTTGGCTTTTTCTACCCCAAATCCCGTGTAACCGCGTTGTCCGGCCAGTCCGGGGAGGGCATATTTTTTTTTCTGGTCCAAGCTTAATGCAAAAAACTGCTGGACCACTTCGTACAGACGCTTTCGGCGATCCGCATCCAAAACGTGGTTTTGGATGGCAATGAAACCCAGGCCCGAATAGGTGGCACCCAGCGCTTCCACAAAGGCGTTCTTTTCTTCGGGTGTGCCGTGGGTGAAATCCGTGAGGGAAAAGGTGGGAAGCTGCATAGGCATCGGTTTCTACTATCAAAGATAATGCGTCCTACCTTTGGCGTACTCAGAAAACCCACTATGTTTCCCGAAAATCTCCCTCCTTTGGCTTTTGACGCCAAGAACGACCAAAAGGACCTCTGCTTGCAGTTGTACAGGCACCTGCTTAGGCCCCGGATGATCGAAGAAAAAATGCTGGTGGCCCTTCGCCAAGGCCGCATTTCCAAGTGGTTTTCCTCGTACGGGCAAGAGGCCGTTTCGGTCGGTACCGCCTTGGCCATGCAGCCGGACGAGACCATATTAACCATGCACCGGAACCTCGGGGTTTTCACCGCTCGCGAAGTGCCCCTTTTTCGACTTTTTTCGCAATTCCAAGGAAAAATGACGGGATTTACCAAAGGCCGGGATCGTTCGTTTCACTTTGGCAGCAAAGAACACCATATCGTGGGCATGATTTCCCATTTGGGTCCTCAATTGGGCGTGGCAGACGGCATTGCATTGGCCCACAAGCTTCGGGGTGAAAAGAAATTGGCCTTGGTTTTTTCGGGCGATGGAGGGGCATCGGAAGGCGATTTCCACGAAGCATTGAATGTGGCCTCCGTTTGGCAACTTCCCGTACTATTTGTGGTGGAGAACAACCAATGGGGGCTGAGTACGCCCTCTCGGGAACAATTCAACTTCGACTCCTTTGTGGTCAAAGGTCCGGCCTACGGAATGGAAGCCCACAGCATCGACGGCAACAATATTTTGGAAGTCTATCAAACCGCCCTGAACCTAACCGCTTCGATCCGGGAAAACCCACGTCCCATTTTGCTGGAGTGCAAAACATTCCGTGTTCGCGGACACGAGGAGGCATCGGGCACCAAGTATTATCCGGACGGATTGATTGATGCGTGGTCGGAACGCGATCCCGTGGATGCGTTTGGCCACTACTTGGAGGCGAAAAAATGGCTTTCTGCAGCAGACAGAGAAGCCTGGAAAAAGGAAGAAAAAGACGCCATTCAAAAGGCGCTGGAAGAAGCCTTGGATCAACCCGATATCCAGTGGGACGAGGCTGCAGAAAAAGCCGATCTCTTTGCCCCTTCGCTGCCCGCAGTTCCGTCTGTTGCAGGTGTCCCCGAACGTGAAATGCGCTTGATTGACGCCATTTCCGACGGATTGCGCGAATCCATGCGTCGTCACCCCGAACTGGTTCTCATGGGGCAGGATATTGGTGCCTACGGAGGCGTATTTAAAGTTACCGACGGATTTGTAGCGGAGTTTGGAGCAGACCGCGTACGGAATACCCCCCTGTGCGAGGCGGCCATTTTAGGTGCGGGGTTGGGACTCAGCGTACGGGGAATGAAAGCAATGGTGGAGATGCAGTTTTCCGACTTTGTAACCGAAGGTTTTACCCAAATTGTGAACAACCTTGCCAAGATGCACTGGCGCTGGGGACAGAATGCAGATGTAGTGGTTCGGATGCCTACCGGAGCCGGTGTGGCGGCCGGTCCGTTCCATTCGCAATCCACAGAAGCATGGTTTACCCACACACCCGGACTTAAAGTGGTTTACCCTGCGTTCCCTGCCGATGCCAAGGGACTGCTCTGTGCTGCGTTTGACGACCCCAATCCGGTCTTGTTCTTTGAACACAAGGCTTTGTACAGAAGTTATACCCAAAGCGTCCCCGAAGGGTATTTCAGTTTGCCGATCGGAAAGGCGTCTTTGCTACGGGAAGGAACGGGTGCGAGCATTATCACATATGGAATGGGCGTGCATTGGGCGTTAGAACTAGCGAATGCGCACCCCGAATGGGACCTGGAAATCTTGGATTTGAGAACCCTTCAACCCTTGGACTGGGATGCCGTAGAAGCAACAACCAGAAAAACGGGCAGGGTTTTGGTTCTTCATGAGGACGTTATGTTTGGAGGAATAGGGGCTGATATTGCTGCCCATCTGGGGGAAGTTTGTTTTAATTATTTGGACGCACCGGTTGTACGTGTTGCGAGTGCGGACACCCCAATACCGTTCGCTGCAACCCTTGAAAAGGGCTTTTTGGCGTCCTACAAACTCGAGAGCAAATTGCAGGACCTCTTGTCGTATTGATCAACATAAATCATTTATTTTAAAAGAATTATAGGTGCCCATTGATTAGAATCAATCGTCTTCAATTAATCCAATTAGTCCAAATTAAAAGGAATTTTCTGTGTCGAATATATTTCTTTCTATTTTGTGACATTTATTCGCTATTTTTGAAACGGTTTGGTAACAATTAAAATAGAATAAAATGAAACCGAAAGAATTGGTTGCGCACTTCCGCATGAATCAAAACAACAACAAGACCCTAAAGACGGTATTTGCTTCCCAGTTTTTGGGCAAATTGGAGTCCGAGGAGTTGGACGGTTTGATCAAGAGCATTCACAACGAAAAAGACCGTCGTGAAATGGCTGTGATCAATGAGAAGATTGCCTACTTGAAGTCCAAGGGCTTTGATGTCGTAGAGTCAGCGAAGTAATACCGCTTGTGTATTTGCCAGCCGCCCGCCCCTTCAGGGTGGGCGGTTTTTTTGCATAAATGCACAATGTGATTTTGGAATTTGAGATTTCGTTGTATATTTGCACTCCCAAAAGGGAATAACCAAATAGGGTGAATAGCTCAGCTGGTTCAGAGCATCTGCCTTACAAGCAGAGGGTCCGGGGTTCGAATCCCTGTTCACCCACAAAAAAAAGCCTGCGCATGCAGGCTTTTTTTATTTCAAGTTATTTGGTCAATCGCACTACAAAGGTGCTGCCCTAGGAGATTCAATCTTGTGCGGCGGTTGTGTCCGTCTTTTCCGAAAATTCCAAACTCAGGCTGTTTACACAATACCGCAATCCCGTTTCGGTAGGGCCGTCGGGGAAAACGTGGCCCAAGTGACCGCCGCAGTTGGCGCATACGATTTCGGTGCGGATCATTCCGTGGGATAGGTCCCGCTTTTCCGCCACCTTTCCATTTGCAAGAGCTGCATCAAACGACGGCCAGCCGCAATGGCTATCAAACTTGCTTTCACTCGAAAAAAGCGGGGTACCGCACCCGGCACAGCGATATGTTCCTTTTTCAAAATGCAGATTGTACGCTCCAGTTCCGGGGTATTCGGTCCCCTTTTCCCGCAGGATTCGGTATTGTTCAGGGGTAAGGCGTTTGCGCCATTCCTCGTCGCTGAGGGAAGAGATCGGGGTCGAGTCGGGGTTCATGGGGGCAGGTGATAAAGAGGTCGAACTGCGGTGACACCCCCCGTTGAGAAGGGCCAACAGACAAAAACCTAACCAAAGGGGGAAATGTTTCATTCCCTTATATAACCCACTACGGCTTCCCAAGTTTCCGGCCGTCCTAAAATTTTTCGATGGCCGAGTCCTTCGGTAGGTATCAACTGATTGAATGGCAGGCATTTGGCCAAGATTTCGGCATCGGAAAACGGGACTTCTAAGTCGTATTTGTCGTGGATCAGCAGGGTAGGACCCGGGAACGGGGCCAGATGGGGCGAATACCCGCTTGGTGAGGCTCCCAGCTCTTCTTCAACCCGTTTCAACAACCGCTGGACATAGCGCTCCGGCAACCCCGATTGGCGAACAAACTCCTGAAAAACCCGTTCGGTTTTCGCAAAACTAGAGATAGCGATCGTCTTTGGCCAAGCCGACTGGGGACTCCGGCTAAGGAGGAGGGCTGCACCTCCCAAGCTGTGGCCAATGGCTGCATCGTAAGGGCCGTGTTGCACATTCATCCAGCGAGCGAAGTCAGTAAAGTCCTTGAGAGAACTTGATTTCTTATCAGCCGTTCGGTGACCGGGTGCTGTGGGCAGGGTGCAGTCGAATCCTGCTTGATTCAACGCTGCAACAATGCCACCCAGTTGAGTAGGACGGCCACTCCATCCGTGAAGAAGGAAAACGGATCCTTTAGGTATACCGGCAGCCGGCGAATGGGCCACGGGGAGAACGCCCCACGGGGTAGGAAGTTCGGCCCACTTCCAGTTCTGGGCATAGGCTTGCTCACGTTCAGGTATCCGGTACGG
Organism: Schleiferiaceae bacterium; assembly: GCA_044352085.1. Lineage (GTDB taxonomy): Bacteria > Bacteroidota > Bacteroidia > Flavobacteriales > Schleiferiaceae > CAMDTE01. The sequence continues at coordinate 2,122 of JBILEM010000032.1, read as the reverse complement.
GCGGGGTGTGAAAAAAAGCGAATAAAGCAACTGCAAGGTCAAACGCTCAGAAAAGCGATGCGTCAGAGCCAAAACCATTTTGAGTCCAGTTGGGAAGAGGGAAAATGGCTTCTTGGGAGCAGGCATAGGGTCGGAAATGCCGATTAAAAAAAAAGTCCGCAAAAGCGGACTTGGAAATCGTTGGTGCCCTGGACTGGACTCGAACCAGCACGACCGTAGGTCACCACCCCCTCAAGATGGCATGTCTACCAATTTCACCACCAGGGCTTTGTGACTTGGCTGGGATTCGAACCCAGGACCCATACATTAAAAGTGTATTGCTCTACCAGCTGAGCTACCAAGTCAAAGCTTCTCTCAAAGCGGGTGCAAATATACATACCCTTTCTAAATTTTCCAATAACGAATGGAGATTACCTTTGAATAAATGAGAAAAGCAAAGCGTCCCGTGGTATTGGTGGGGTACATGGCGGCAGGTAAGACCACCATAGCCAAAGAGTTGGCCAAAAAATGGGGCGCCTCAGCCGTCGATTTGGACGAGGAAATAGAACGTCAAACAGGACTTAATCCGGCCCAGTGGATGGCGGAGAAAGGCGAAGTGGCCTTTCGAAAAGCGGAAGCCCAGGTGCTTCGCGCGTTGCCCTGGGAATCGGTGGATGTTTTGTCGGTTGGGGGAGGTACCCCCTGTTATGCCGGAAACATGGAGTATGTGAAGGAACGTGCGTGGGTCGTTTATGTCCAATGGCCGGTGGCCACTCTTGTGGAGCGGCTGCAGCAGAGTACCGTTCCGCGCCCGTTGGTTGCAGGGATGGCAGCGGAGGATCTACCTGCGTTTGTGGGGGCGCACCTTTTGGAACGAAATGGGACGTACGGCCAGGCCCATTGCATTTACCGCCCAGCGCCCAATGCATCGGTAGAAGACGTTGTGGAACAGTTGGACCAATTGGTCCGGGGAGAGGGGCTCTGAGCTCCCGGGCGTCCACCAGGCACGCGGTAGTTCCCCAAAAAACGTACGCAGGTACGTGCTAGTCCCGCAAGGTCACCGAAATCGACCCTTCTTCAGAGAAATGAACATCCACATGGTCCTTTAAGCTGGTGCTCAAAGACAAACCTTTGATGTCTGCTTTGATGGGAAACGACTTGTGGTTGCGGTCAATGAGGACCGCCGTGGTCAGGCGTTGAAGCGGTGCATGCAACAAAAAATGGACCGCATACATCAGGGTAGCGCCGGAGTTCAGAACGTCGTCTACCACCACGACATGTTCTTGCGCAAAGTCCCCAATGGGAAGGGAACAGGAAGTGGGGCCCGCATGCGGATTGCGTTTGTTGACGGACAGTTCCGCCAAAACAACCTGGATGGACGATGATTTTTGCACCCGAGCGGCCAATTGCTCCGCCAGTTTAAATCCGGACAAAGAAAGACCGACGATGTGGATCTTGGTTTGTCCCCAGTGACGTTCAATGACCTCCCAAGCCATGCGGTCGAGCTTGCGATCGACGGCAGCGGGGTCCAAAATCAGTTGTTCGCTGTTGGGCATGGGTTAAAGGTACTGCGTTTTACAAACGGGTCAATCGGGCAATGCTTTCCATGTGGTGGGTCTGAGGAAAAAGGTCCACCGGTTGTACATGGTCCACGCGGTATTTGGACTGCAAAAGCTCCAAATCCCGCGCCTGAGTAGCGCTGTTGCAGCTGATATAGACAATCTTAGGTGCTTCCAATGCCAGCAATTGTTCCACTACTTTGGGGTGCATTCCGTCCCGGGGAGGGTCGGTAACCACGGTGTTTGGAGCCCCGTGGCGGGCTACAAAATCGGCGTTGAACAAATGGCGCATGTCTCCCACTTCAAAATGGGCGTTGTCGAATCCGTTGAAGCGCGCATTTTCTTTGGCTGCTTCAATGGCCTCGGGAACGCTTTCGATTCCGGCCACGTAGGACGCGGTCTGGGCCATGAATAGGGCAATGGTACCGGTGCCGGTGTACAGGTCGTACACCCGTTCTCCGGGTTCAATCTCGGCCATTTCAAGCGCACGCTTGTAGAGTACTTCCGCTTGTTCCGGGTTTGTTTGGTAAAACGACTTGGGTCCAATTTGAAAGCGAAGGGCAGGGCGATTGGGTGCAACGGCG
>JBILEM010000031.1:0-9561 GCA_044352085.1 Schleiferiaceae bacterium | reverse complement strand
GAAAAAAATGATGGTTGCGGCAGCCCTGTTGGTGCTGCCGTGTGTGGCGGAAGCCCAAGATTTAAGCACGTTCAAATGGCGGGCCATTGGTCCGGCTACCACGTCGGGCCGGATTGCCGACCTTGCAGTCGATCCGCAAAAACCCGACACCTGGTACATTGCAGCCGCCAGCGGCGGGGTTTGGAAAACCGAAAACCACGGGGTTACGTTTGATCCCATTTTTGACGACCAGCCCTCCTACTCCATCGGTTGTGTGGCGGTAGATCCCCAGCACCCGGCTACCGTCTGGGTTGGGTCCGGAGAAAACAACAACCAGCGGTCGGTGGCCTACGGCGATGGCCTGTACAAGTCGCTGGACGGCGGGAAGTCCTGGAAAAACATGGGACTGAAGACGTCGGAACGCATTGGCATGATAGCCATCCACCCGACACAAACGAATACGGTGTATGTGGCGGCCTACGGATCGGTATGGAACAGCGGCGGCGAACGAGGCATCTACAAGACGACCGACGGCGGAGAAACGTGGACGCGCATTTTGCATGTATCCGACAACACCGGTTTCAACGAGATCCATATGGACCCACGCAATCCGGATGTTTTGTATGCCACGGCCCACCAGCGCCGTCGGCACGAATGGACCTATATTTCTGGCGGGACCGAGAGCGGGATGCACATCAGCCGCGACGGCGGTAAGACCTGGGCCAAGGCCGGCAACGGTTTCCCCGGTGGCGAAATTGGCCGGATTGGCATGGCGGTTTCCCCGGTAAATCCGGATGTGGTCTACGCCGCGGTAGAGGGCAGTGGTTTCTACCGGTCGCAGGACCGGGGGGCTTCGTGGTCCAAAATGAGCGACCATTCTACGGCAGGAAATTATTATTCCGAGATTTTTGCCTCTCCCCACGACGTGCACACGGTATATTCGATGGACACCTATGCCCAAGTGACCCGGGACGGCGGAAAGTCGTTCCGTGCGGTGGGCGAACCGGGGAAACACGTGGACAACCACGCGTTTTGGCTGGATCCCAAAAACCCTTCGCACTTCTTGATGGGATGCGACGGCGGTTTGTACGAGACCTGGGACAATGCCGGAACGTGGCACTACAAGCCCAACTTGTCTATCACGCAGTTCTACCGCGTGACCGTAGACAACTCCACCCCCTTCTATTATGTATACGGCGGAACCCAAGACAATTTCTCCTTGGGCGGGCCGTCGCGCACGATCAACGACCGGGGCATTGTGAACTCGGACTGGTTTGTAACGCAGGAAGGCGATGGTTTTGAGTCGCAAATCGACCCCAGCAACCCCAACATCGTTTACGCGCAAGCCCAATACGGGTGGTTGTCTCGTTTCGACCGGGTCAGCGGCGAAAAAGTGCCCATCCAACCGGTACCTGCTCCGGGCGTGAAGCCCTACCGCTGGAACTGGGATGCGCCTCTGTTGATCAGTCCACACGACCCCTCCACATTGTACTTTGCGGCCAACGTCGTATTCAAGTCGACCAACCGCGGCAACGGATGGAGCACCATCTCGCAGGATTTGTCCAAACAGATCGACCGCAACAAACTGCCGGTGATGGGCAAGGTGTGGAGCATGGACGCCGTGGCAAAAAACCAGAGCACGTCGATTTACGGAAATATTCTATCGCTGGCCGAGTCGCCTTTGAATAAGGGGTGGTTGTACGCAGGGACCGATGACGGTTTGATTCAGGTCAGCACCAACGACGGCGGCTCCTGGACCAAGAGCGAAACGTTCCCGGGAATCCCCGCGAATACCCCGGTGGTAGACTTGGAACCGTCGCGCCACAACCCCGAGGTGGTGTATGCGTTGTTCAACAACCACCGCCAAGGCGATTTCAAACCGTATGTAATGAAATCCACCAACAACGGCAAAACCTGGGTGAATATTACGGCCGACTTGCCGGTGCGCGGTAGCGTCCACACCTTGGCGGAGGACCACGTAGACCCCAACCTGCTTTTTGTGGGTACCGAATTTGGAGTTTACTGTACGCTGGACGGAGGAAAATCGTGGAAGGCCTTGGGCAGCGGTTTGCCCACCATTGCCGTGCGTGATATCGACATCCAACGCCGGGAGAATGACTTGGCCATCGCAACGTTTGGCCGTGGCTTCTACATTTTGGACGATTACAGCCCCTTGCGCCATTTGAAAAAAGAGACCTTGGACGCCCAGGCAGCTATTTTGCCCATCAAGGACGGTCTGGTGTTTCACACCGCCAACCCGCTGGGCTACGGACCTCCCGGATTCATGGGTGCATCCTACTTTATGGCGGAGAATCCTCCGATGGGTGCCGTGTTCACGGTACACGTGAAGGACGTACCCAAAACGCTCAAGGCCGAACGGCTTGAGAAAGAAAAGGCAGGGGTAACCGGGTATCCTGCGGCAGAAGCGATCCGTGCGGAAGACTTGGAAGAAAAGCCCTACCACTTATTTGTAATTTCCGACGCCAACGGCAAGGAGGTACGTCGGTTTAGCCAAGCAGCGAGCAAAGGGCTGCAACGCGTCGTTTGGGACGGCGAATTGGGACGTAGAGACGGCAGCAGCCGCGGGTCCGAGCCCGTAACCACGGCGCCCGGTGCCCATTTTGCTCCGGAGGGAAAATACCAAGTTCGCCTGTACCAAATCCACGGTTTGGGGTCCATCCTTTTGGCCGGCCCGGTATCTTTTGAGCTGCGCCACTTGAAAAATGGAACCACGCATCCGTCGAATCTGGAGGATATTGCCGCACGCGATGCCTTCTGGGCAGCCGCAAACACCGCTACCCAAGAGGTCGAAGCGGTGGAACAGGCCTACAACCGCCTGAAAGAAACGGTCCGCGATTTGAAAGCCGGCTTCCGGAACACGCCGGGCGCGGAGCTATCGGATTTGATGCGTGCCAAGAGTTTGGAAACCAAAATGGCCGATGTTCAGGTGGCTTTGTACGGAGACGGCAGCATGAGCAAACGCGAGTTTGAAACGGCACCCGGCCTTACCGATCGTTTGGGAAGCGCCACCTGGGGCTCTTGGTCCAACCGCTCGGTGCCGACCGAGACCATGAAGGCGGAATTGGCTGCCGCGCAAGAGGGCGTGAAAACCTTGACAAAGTCCCTTAACGAAGCGTGGGCCGAAGCTCGGAGCTTGGACGAGCGCTTGGGTCAGGCCGGCGGTATGCGCGTAATTTTGCCGGATGTCTTGAAGTAAGCACGGCTTTTGATTCGATGCAAAGGGCGCCCCTGCGGGGCGCCCTTTTTTTTGACCCTTTACGCGCATAAAAAAGCCCCGCGGATGCGGGGCTTTTTTACAGGTTAGCGAACCGGAGCGGCTCGCACGTAAGCGGTTTACCAGCGGTAAACGAAGGCATTGATGGTCATGCCTGCACCCACAGAAGCAAAAAGCAGCAAGTCTCCCCGCTCAATTTTGTGGCCTTGGTACTGGGTTTTGAGGACCAAGTCAAGCAGGGTGGGAACCGTTGCTACGGAGGAATTGCCCAACCACTGGATGCTCATGGGGGCAATGGACTCCACGTCTTCGATCTTCATGTCGTACAAGCGATGCAATCGCTCGACCACAGCGTGGTCCAATTTGGAATTGGCCTGGTGGATAAAGATTTTCTTGATGTCGGACAGGTGAACGCCGGCGTTGTCCATGGCGGCCTTCATTCCGTCGGGAACGTAGCGCAAGGCAAACTCGTAGATCTTCCGGCCCTTCATTTTGATGAGCATCTCTTTGGGGTCCGACCCCGGCTTGTTGGACGGGTTGGACTTCAGGTAATAAGCGATGTCGTCTGCGGTGTAGGTCTGCATGGCCCGGCCCAAGATGTTGGAAGGTCGGTCTTCCCCGGCCTCAAGGACCACGGCTCCGGCCCCGTCGGCAAAGATCATGGAGTCCCGGTCGTGTACGTCCAAAACGCGCGAGAGCATTTCGTTGCCCACCACCAAGGCGCGCTTGGCGTGGCCGGCCATCATATAGGAATGCGCCGTTAAGACGGACTGCACCCAACCGGGGCATCCTGCAAGTAGGTCAAATGCGACGGCATTGGGGTTTCGGATGCCGAGCCCTGCTTTGACCCGAGAGGCCAACGTGGGCATTTGGTCGTTGTGGCGAGAACCGAACGCCAAATCACCAAAATTGTGGGTGACAATGATGAGGTCCAAGGTTTCTGGATCGATGCCGGAATCTACCAAGGCATGGGCCGCTGCGCGGGTACCCAACGTAGAACACAGTTCCTCGGGATTGGCCCACCGGCGCTCCCGGATCTCGGTTATTTGTTCAAATTTTTGAATAATGACTTCGTTGGAATGCGGAAAAGGATGGCCCTTTTCGTCGTAAAATTCCTTGTCCAGAAATGCACTGTTCGGTACAATTTGGTCCGGAATCACGCTGCCCGTCCCAATGATGCTCACGGAGATACTCATGGGCACAAAGGTACCGAATCCCCGCGAAAGCCCGTACCTTTGTGGCATGAATCCACACGAATCCTTGGAAGACCGCGACTTGGCCCATTCTTTTGGGTCGGTAGAAACGCCTCTGCGCCCGGATGCATTTGCCCTGAGCGACGAAGAAAAAATCGAACGCATCGAAGGGGCCGTGCGCACGATCTTGGATACGTTGGGACTGGATTTGACCGACGATTCGTTGCAAGGAACGCCCCGACGGGTCGCCAAAATGTATGTAAAAGAGACGTTTGGTGGTTTGAATCCGGAGCGAAAACCCTCCTTGAATACGTTTGAAAACAGCTACCACTACGGCGAAATGCTGGTGGAAAAAAACATTGTGGTCTACTCCACGTGCGAACACCACATGCTGCCCATTGTGGGACGAGCCCACATCGCCTATTTGAGCCAAGAGAAGGTTATCGGTTTGAGTAAAATGAACCGCATTGTAGACTTTTTCGCCAAACGCCCCCAGGTGCAAGAACGGTTGACCCGCCAAATTGTGGCCGCCTTGCAAGAGGCCTTGGGCACCCCGGATGTGGCCTGCATCATCGATGCCAAGCATTTGTGCGTGAACGCGCGGGGGATTCGGGACATCGACAGCAGCACGGTTACAGCGGAATACGGCGGCCGTTTCTTGGAGGAAGAAAAATTGCGCCGGGACTTGATGGACTACATCCGCTTGGACACAAAATTTGGCGCATGAGTTTGCAGATTTACAACACGCTTTCGGGTCAAAAAGAACCCTTTGAGGCCTTGCACCCTCCCCACGTAGGGTTGTACGTATGCGGCCCAACGGTGTACTCCGATGTGCACTTGGGCAATGTGCGCACCTTTTTAAGTTTTGACTTGGTCTTTCGGTACTTGAAGCACCTGGGATTTCAAGTTCGGTACGTGCGGAACATCACGGATGCCGGGCACTTGGAAAACGATGCGGACGAAGGCGAAGACAAGATTGCGAAAAAGGCCCGACTGGAGTCTTTGGAGCCCATGGAAATTGTGCAGCGGTACACCGTAGGGTTCCGCGATGTCATGCGCCAATTCAACGCACTCCCGCCCAGCATTGAGCCGACGGCCACGGGCCACATTGTGGAACAGATTGAGGCGTGCAAACTGCTTCTGGAACGTGGACTGGCCTACGAAGCCAACGGTTCCATTTATTTTGACGTGGAGACCTACCGCCAGACGCACGACTACGGAAAAGTGTCGGGCCGGGTGGTGGAAGAATTGATGGCCGGCACCCGGGATTTGGACGGACAGTCCGAGAAACGGAACCCCATGGATTTTGCGCTGTGGAAAAAAGCGTCTCCTTACCACATTATGCGGTGGCCTTCTCCATGGGGAGAAGGATTTCCCGGTTGGCACTTGGAGTGTTCCGTAATGAGCACCAAGTACTTGGGAACATCGTTCGACATTCACGGAGGCGGGATGGACCTGAAATTCCCCCACCACGAATGCGAGGTGGCCCAAAACAACGGGTGCAACGGCACCGACGGAGCCCGGGTCTGGATGCATGCCAACATGCTTACGCTCAACGGAAAACGCATGTCCAAGAGCACGGGCAATACCTTGTTGCCCGGTGAATTGTTCAGCGGAGACACCCCGCACCTGACCCAGGGATTTGCCCCGTCTGTGGTGCGTTTCTTCATGCTGCAAGCGCATTACCGCAGTGTATTGGACTTTAGCAACGACGCGTTGTTGGCAGCAGAGAAAGGGTTTGATCGGTTGGTGTCTGCGGTGGCCCTTTTGGAGTCCCGCAAAGAGCAACAGTTCGCTGGCCCCAGTGCCTGGTCCGTTTCCACGTGGCAAGAAGCCTGCGTGGAAGCCATGAACGACGACTTCAACAGCCCACTTCTCATTGCCCACCTGTTTGACGCCGTAAAAGCCATTCAAGCAGATGCAGACGGCCGGGAACGGTTGACGGACGCCGATGCACACGCGTTGCTCGCCCATTTGAGATCTTGGTTGTACGATGTTTTGGGTTTGCACGCTTCGGCCACCGAGGGGTCCGAAACCTTGGCCACAGCTTTAGACGCTGCCATGGAAGCGGTGATTCAGTTGCGCCAAAAGGCGCGTGCAGAAAAAGACTTCCAAACCAGCGATGCCATCCGTGGGTGGTTGGCGCAAGGAGGAATCGTGTTGAAGGATGGCAAAGACGGCACGACCTATGCGGTGGAGCGGTGAGTTTCTGGTAGGAGCGATTCCCATGACCCTGCGAAAATTAGCCGAGACCCTAGCTGCCCTCCCCCTTCTCCTCCTCGTAGGGGTTTACCGCTATGGGATTTCGCCATTTACCCCGGCGTCGTGCAGGCACACTCCCACCTGTTCCGCGTACATGGTGGAGTCGATTCGCGAATGGGGCGCTTTGCGGGGAAGCTGGATGGGGCTTCGTCGTCTTTCCAAATGCCACCCATGGGGCACGTCGGGATACGACCCGGTGCCAAAAAACACAAACCCCAATAGGGAACAATCGACCTTTTGATTCTTTACCTTTAAAGCATGTTGGCATCTACCTCCTTTACCTGGGCCGCGGAAAACGGTTTGGACCTCGGCTTTTTTACGCTGCGTTACTACAGTTTGCTTTTTGCAGGCGGGTTTTTCTTGGGATACCGGCAAATGCGCAAGTGGTTTGCAGCGGCCGGCCTTACCCAAGATCAATTAGACACCCTGCTCACCACGATGGTGGCGGCTACGGTGGTAGGTGCGCGTTTGGGGCATGTGTTCTTTTACGATTGGGCCTATTACCAAGACCACCTGGTCGAAATTTTGTACGTCTGGGAAGGAGGCTTGGCCAGCCACGGAGCAGCTGCAGCCATTTTGGTTGCCATGTTCTGGTATGCCAAATACGTGATTCGGAAGCCCTATTTGTGGATGATGGACCGGCTTGTCATTACCGTGGCTTTGGCAGCGGTGTTTATTCGGACCGGTAACTTGATGAATTCGGAGATTTATGGGGAACCGGACAATTCGGTGGCCCAAACCGTCTTTGCCCGCCCCGTTTTGGACTTGATTGAAAACCATTACGGACATGCGTTGGCATCCGCCCGCCTGGAAGCCGACGAACAACGACCCGATTTGGTCACGGACTCCCTCTCGCTGCCTGCGTACCGATTGGTGGTGAAACCCGTGCAAGGAATGGGACCGGGCGAGTTGGAAGCCCTGTGGCAAGGACAGCTTCTCCCCCACTTGCAAGCCCGTCCCGTGGATCGGATGCATTTTATTGGGGCATCGTCCGAAGAAATCGTACCCCTCGAGAACGGAGAAGTCGCCTTGTTGGGTTACGGAATTCCACGCCACCCCACCCAGGTATATGAGGCCTTGTTTTATTTGTTGGTCTACCTCTTTTTGATGCGCCGGTCTCTCCAAGGGGACTTGGAACGCCCAGGTCGCACCTTTGGTTGGTTCTTGGTGGGGGTTTTTGGATTTCGGATTGCGGTCGAGTTTTTCAAAGCGAACCAAAGCGCATTTGAAGCCGGTATGGCCCTGAACATGGGCCAATGGCTCAGTTTGCCCCTGGTCCTTGCAGGCGGTTATTTCGTTTGGGCATCCTTCCAAAAGGATAAGAACGCATCACATTCTTGATTTTGCCATGAAAAAAACAATCCAAAAAGTGGGCATGGCCCTGCTGTTGCTGGCGGGAGTCGGTTTTGTAGCCTTGCAGATTGGGCCCGCCTGCCAAAGGCAAAATGCCGGTTCAGTATACGAAAACCCTGAAACAACGCAAGAGGATCCGGCCACTTATTCTCCTCCGTTCACGCAAGAGGGCGTTGGTGCATTTGTGTCCTCCAATGCAGGCGACACGCTTCAAAATTTCCGAGTGGAAGTAGCCGAACGTCCGGACGAGGTACAATACGGCATGATGTACCGAAAAGAAATGGCCAATGACATGGCCATGGTGTTCCTAATGGGCGCGGAAGAGCCTCAGAGTTTCTGGATGCGGAACACCTATGTGTCTTTGGATATTGTGTTTGTCAATGGACAAGGAGCCGTAGTCAGCATTCAAGAAAATTGCACCCCTCTGACGGATACCCCCCGCCCATCGGAGGGACCGGCCAGTATGGTCGTTGAAGTACCGGGTGGGACGGCCAAACGCATTGGGTTAGCCCCCGGAGATCGGTGGGTTTGGAAGAGGATGTGACTATTGTTGGATATAAAGAACCGCCCGCTCCGATAGAAACGGAGCGGGCGGTTTGATTTTATCCCTGCCAAAGGATTGCCAATCGTCCCAATGCAGCGTGCCTATGGGCTCTTTGCTGAGGTTACTTCTTACCCAACCCTGCTTCCTGCATGGGGTTGCCCGGACGGCCACCACGGCCGGAGTTGCTGGGAGACCACTCCAGATGCATCTGAGATTGAGCGGGCCACACGTTGTTTTCGGTGTCAATATCAGCGGTCTCCAGCTGGGGGTCTAGCTCAATCTTCACCGCCTTGCCAGGAAGAGGGAAGGTCTTAACAAATTGCGTTTCGTTGCGCAACCAGACCTCGGCAGGAAGACGCTCGTCGATGACCTGGCCGTTTTCCAAGGTGAAACGGATCAACACCGGCATGATTAGCCCGCCGCGGTTGGCAATCGTCAATTCGTGAAAAACCGTTCCAGCGCGCTTGTCTGCTGCACTTTTCCAGGTTTCCATTTGGCTCTTGGCCAGGGCGGCCTCCGCTTTGGTCAATTCGGAACGTTTGTAGGCGGTGTTGTAAAAGTCCGACGCTTCTGGAACACGGTCCACCACGGTGGGCGCGTTCTTTTGGTTGCGGGGGTAGCCAATGTGGGCATTGCGCTTGCTGCGCTCCAATTCTACACGGCGGGCCTTGGCTTGGTCCGGAAATTCGGGCATGCCGGCTATGCGCACTTGGACAAGGGCTTGGTCGCAGGGCTCGGTGGTGTAAAACCATCCGCGCCAGAACCAGTCCAGGTCTGTGCCGCTGGCGTCTTCCATCGTGCGGAAAAAGTCCGCAGGAGAAGGGTGTTTGAACGCCCAGCGTTCGCAGTAGGTTTTAAAGGCAAAGTCAAACAGTTCGCGGCCCAAAACGGTCTCCCGGAGGATGTTGAGGGCGGTGGCGGGCTTGCCGTAGGCGTTGTTGCCAAATTGCAGCAAAGACTCCGAATTGGTCATGATGGGAACCTGCTCGCTGGCG
>JBILEM010000234.1:0-2581 GCA_044352085.1 Schleiferiaceae bacterium | reverse complement strand
ATGCACGCTGGCAATGAAGTCCGACGGAATCAATTCGGTGCCTTGGTGAATCAGCTGGTAAAAGGCGTGCTGGCCGTTGGTGCCGGGTTCGCCCCAAACGACGGGCCCGGTGGCGTAGTCGACGCGGTTGCCGTCGCGGTCCACGGACTTGCCGTTCGACTCCATGTCTGCCTGCTGCAGGTAGGCCGCAAAGCGGTGCAGGTATTGGTCGTAAGGCAGGACGGCGTGGCTGCTGGCGCCCAGGAAGTTGCGGTACCAAATGCCCAATGCCGCCATGAGCATGGGGACGTTTTGGCGGAAAGGGGCTTCGGCCGCGTGGAGGTCGATCCGGTGTGCCCCGTTTAAAAACGCTTGGAAGTGTTCCGACCCAATGGCGATGCACAGGGGCATGCCGATGGCGCTCCAGACGGAATACCGACCGCCGACCCAATCCCAGAAGCCGAAGGTGTGGTCGGGGTTGATGCCGAAGGCGCTGACGAGGGCCAGGTTGGTGCTGAGGGCCACAAAATGCTTGTCGACGCATGCGGGGTCGCCCAGTTGCTGGATGAGCCAGGTCCGCGCGGCGTCCGCGTTGGCCATGGTCTCCTGGGTGGTAAAGGTCTTCGACGCCACCAAAAACAGGGTGCGTTCGGGGTCCAGCTGCTGCAAGCACTCGTGGAGGTCGGCGCCGTCGACGTTGGACACAAAGTGGAGGTGCAAGGAGCGGTCGGCAAAGGGTTTTAGGGCTTCGTAGGCCATCCGGGGGCCCAAGTCGGACCCGCCAATGCCGATGTTGACGACGTGGGTAAACCGAAGTCCGGTGTGTCCGCGTTTCCGTCCTGCACGCACGGCGTCCGCGAAGGCGAACATGCGCGCGCGCGGCGCACCGGCGAGCGCGCGCGCATCCTGCCCGTCCACCCACAACGGCTCCGATCGGGGGTCGCGGAGCGCGGTGTGCAACACCGCGCGTCCCTCCGTCGCATTGATTTTTTCGCCCCGAAGCTGTGCAGCAAAACCTTCTGCAGCCCCCGTTTCCAAAAACAACTGCTCCAAAAGTCCGAGCGTCTCTTCGGTCACCCGGTGCTTTGAGTAGTCGAACAGCAAAAGATCCTCCAGCCGGACCGACTGAGCCTCAAAGCGCTTTGGGTCTTGCAACAAGTCCCGCAAATGCAAGCGAGAAGCTTCGGTGGCGTGCGATTCCAAGGCCTTCCAGGCAGCGGTTTGCGTCGGTTTCATGGTCGGAGGGGTAAGCGGGAGTGAAAGTGAAAGGAAAAGGAGAGAAAAAAAGAGGGAACCCCCTTGCGCGGGCCGCAGGCCCGCGCAAGGGAAACCATGGTTTTAGGCAGCCACCACGTCGTCCACCAACGTCGGCAGCATCCGTTGCAGAATATTCTTAATGCCCGTTTGCAGCGTCATCGTCGACGACGGACAACCCGAACAGGCCCCCTGCAGCTGCACAGACACGACCTTGTTGGCATACCCCACAAAGGCAATATTCCCGCCATCTTGCGCCACCGCAGGCCGAACATACTCGTCCAAAATCTCGACGATCCGTTGCTCAATCTCGCCCAAATCCGTCGGCATGTCGTCCATCGTGATGGCCTGCACCCCCGACGTCTCGTCTTTCCGCGGTGCCACCGGGCCCGTCAAAATGGGCTTGCCCGACGTAATCCACTCCGTCAAAAACTGCCGAACCTCCTGCGCAACGTCGTCCCATTCGACGACATTAAATTTGTGCAAGGCCACAAAATTGCTGGAAATAAATACCTCCTTCACAAAGGGAAAGTGAAAGAGTTGAACGGCCAACGGACTTGGCTGGGCTTCTTCGATGTTGCGAAATTCGACGTGGTCTTGCTCGATGAGCATCTTATTGGCCACAAATTTCATGACCGAGGGATTTGGGGTCGACTCGGCATACAGACTTACGGGGACGCGCTTGATTTCCATACCCTCAAAATTACGATGTTTGCGAACGGCCGCCGTCGCTTTTTTTGGACCTTTTTGCCTCCTTTCAACAAACCTTTACGAGGCTGTAAAACGCGAATATTCAACGACTTACAAAAATTCACCGCCCGCAAACGTTTTTAAACGTTTAACACGCCTAGGCGGTAATTGGGAAACGTAGCCCAATTTAATATCTTATAAATCAAGCGCTTGCCCTCGGCTTTGTTCCACTTATTCTGTGTCGAACCAACGGCTATACATCGTATAGTTTTTCGCAATGCGCTCGATTTCACCCTTTTGCAGCTCGGGGCTGATGTTCTTGATCTTACGGGCAGGGATACCTCCCCAAATCTCCCCAGCAGGAATGTGGGTATGCTGCGTGACCACCGACCCCGCCGCCACAATGGAGTTGGATTCCACTACACAGCCGTCCATCACAATGGCACCCATTCCAATTAAAACGTTGTCTTTCAAGGTGCAACCGTGTACGATGGCGTTGTGTCCCACCGAGACGTTGTCGCCCATCGTCGTTCCAAACTTTTGGTAGGTGCAATGGATCACGGCGTTGTCCTGGATGTTGACCCGGTTTCCCATGCGAATGGTGTTGACGTCGCCCCGCACTACGGCATTGAACCATACCGAGCATTCTTCGCCCATG
>JBILEM010000231.1:0-2595 GCA_044352085.1 Schleiferiaceae bacterium | reverse complement strand
GCCACTCGCCAACAATAAACGGATTGTCCGCTATCGGCTTTTGCGATAGAAACATGTAGTTCGCGCCGGTCACATAATTGACCAACCCCACAGGCAGCATGAGCAATACATTGACGCCAAGCATTTTAGCCCATGTCCACCGGTGTATTTCGAATCGGTGTACAAAATAGTGGTACAAGGGCACAATCATGATTCCGGCATGGGCCAGATTGTATTCCCAAAAGAGGATATCCGACGATCCCGCCGTGTACTGGGGGGTTAAGAAGGCGTGAAGTCCTCCTACAATGCCCCAAAAAAACAAGGGATAAAACGCCCAATTCTGGCGGAATACCAGCAACAAGATGGCCAAAATGCGGCTAAAGCCGCACAACTGCATCTCCAAGTTGTCCTGCGGGTGCCATTGCCCAACCCCCACCAAATGCGCGTGTTTTACTACCATCAAGGTCAAGATCGCCCCACCCCAAATGCGTTCAAACCAGATTCGCTGCGGCCCTTTGAACAAACGCGCGGCCAAAATGACAACGACTGCGTAGGACAACCCAATGGACAAACCCGACCACCACCCGGCTGTTCCGATCGCATACGTGGTCTGTTCAACGACTAAAAGACTCATTTTGAAAATTTTTGGTTTCCAAAAGTGGCGATTTCGGTGGGATTCTACAAGTGAAATGAGCCCGGGTTGCGGGAAGTGCGGAAAATTTATTTTTCAACCGCACTTCTTGCAACGGACTCTCTAGGCCGTCGATTTTGAGAGGTTTACTTCTGAAGGACCAAACGGTTTCTGGATTGGATACGGCCATCCGAGACGCATTGGACGATTAAGTAGGAAGGTACAACTTCCAAAAAGTTGCCCCATTCAGAAGGGCCGGGATGTAGCGCAGTGGGTAGCGTACCACGTTCGGGACGTGGGGGTCGCTGGTTCGAATCCAGTCATCCCGAAATAGCCCTTTCCGGGCGCCAGAAAATCAAAAAGACGCCTCCAAAGCGCTTACCGCAAGGCTTCGCGTCGGCTCAACCCGCTCATTTCCGAACCGTACTTTTCAAGGAAATCCGCCACCCATTCGGGGTCGGTTTTTCGGTATTCCCGGAGGGCCCATCCGATGGCTTTACGGTGGAAAAACCAGGTGGATGTTAGGTGCGGAACGATGGCGGCCTCCAGCAGTTCCAAGTCGGTTTGTTTCTTCCAACGAAGCTGAGCAATGATGGCCGTTCGGTTGTCCCACCCGTTGGTTGACTCCACCAGCGGCATTAAGAACGAGGCCCGCTCGTCCGGGTAACGCAAGAGGGTTCGCCCAATGCGGTCCGATGCCAAAAGATCTACCGTGTCCCACCACGACCGGCTGCGCACCAATTCCATCAACCACGGCAGGTCGGAAAATTGCAGGAATTTCAATTCCAAGCGGGTCAATTCCAACGCCAAATAAGCCCATTCCCGCTCGGGTTTCTGCCACAAGACCGAACACAACTCCGGAAGGTCAGACACGTCCGGTCGGTTGCCCTTGGCCAGCCAGGGCTTGGCCAGGGCCGCGCGTTCCGGCTTTTTAATGCCCAAAAAGGGAAAGTGGTGCTTCATGTAGGCCGCCATGGCCGGGGCCTGCGCCGGATTGGATTGGGCGCTAAATTCCGCCGTAATTCCCTCCAGCCATTCCATGGTTTCCGGTTTCATGGGCCAAAGGAACGACTTACCTTGTTCCTATGAAAAAATCCTCCGTGGCCCCAGACGACCAAGGTAAGCCCCTGCGCCTCCCTTCCTGGCTTTTGGTCGCCAGCATTGCCATCATGGCCGTGAAATTCCTGGCCTATGGAGTGACCGGTTCCCACGCCATCTTGTCCGACGCCTTGGAGTCCATTGTCAATGTGGTAGCCGGATCTTTTGCACTCTACAGCCTCTGGTGGTCCATGCAGCCGCGGGACCAAGGCCACCCCTATGGACACGGAAAAATCGAATTCTTATCCGCCGGAATTGAGGGCGGACTGATTGTGATGGCCGGCCTGGGGATTGTTTACGAAGCAGTTGGAGGCCTTCTAAATCCCACCCCGCTGAAAAATCTAAACACGGGGGTGATCTTGGTTTCCGTGGCCGGTTTGGCCAATGCCTTTTTGGGATGGGCCTTGCTGCGGCACGGCAAAAAACTCCATTCCTCCGCGTTGGAAGCCGACGGCCATCACCTGCTTTCCGACGCCTACACGTCCGTTGGCATGCTGCTGGGGCTGGGAATTGCTTGGTGGACTGGCCTTGTTTGGGTAGACAGTGCATTGGCCATTGGTTTCGCCGGGCTTCTGCTCTACACCGGTCACCGGCTGGTTAAACGCGCATTGGCGGGATTGCTGGATGCGGCAGACATGGAAATCCTGCCCAAGGTCATTGCCACCCTCTCCGACCACCGCCGTCCCCGATGGATTGACATCCACAACCTCCGGGTGGTCCAGTACGGAGGATCGTACCACATCGACGCCCACTTGACGTTGCCGTGGTATTTGCCCCTGGAACAAGCCCACGAAGAAGTGACGGCTTTAGAAGCCGTGGCCACCGAGCATTTCCACGACAAGTTGGAGTTGTTTGTGCACGCAGACCCCTGTATCCCAACCTCGTGC
>JBILEM010000232.1:0-2595 GCA_044352085.1 Schleiferiaceae bacterium | reverse complement strand
ACTTCATGGACCAGTCGGTGTTGTACGAAATGAACTTACGGCTAGCCTACGAGGACGACTCTCCTTTCTTTTGGGCCTTGTGCACCATGACGACCAGTGCCCAGCAAAACACGGGCGAAAGCATCCAAAAAATCCACAAGAAGACTGGGGCTCGGCCCTTGGGAGTCAACGCCGTACCCGTATTTCCCATTGGCACCGCCAACCGGTCCCACGAGGGAGCGCTCCGCGTCATCAACCACCAACCGTCCTTTGTTTTTTCCGACGGAAATTCCATGGGCGTATTTCCAAAACCGCTGAAATTGATGGTTTTGAACAGCGTCGGACTGCCTGCATTGGCCAATCCCTTGCCCATTGCCACCCATGCAACCGGGGTGAAAAGCCGCGTGGCCTTCGCCGGTCAGTTCAATGGCAAAGCCATCGCCACGTGGGTGGAGAGCCGCAACGGATCCATGCGCCCCTACGCCCAGCGCCGGGGGCTCTCCTGCCCGATCCCGCAATCGACGGCCAGTGCTTCCGCCACCGGTCTGATGGTCCAATTTACCGGCACAACCTCGCTGGCAGACAGTTCCCGCTGGTATTTTGGCGACGGCACCTGGGCCCCGGACACCGCCTCCAGCGGCCAAATTTCCCATGCGTATTCCGGCTCCGGCCCCTACACGGCGTGCTTGGTGGCCTACAATGCATGCGGCACAGACTCCGCCTGCGTGTCGGTAAGTCCATGTCCTTTGTTTAGCGGACCGTGGATGATTGCCCTGGGCAGCACGACCCTGGGCTTTTCCGCACCCGCCGGCGCTGATTCCGTCTGGGCGGACTTTGGGGACGGCACCCAGATGGGGTCTGCCAATCCACCGGCCGTGACCCACACCTATTCCTCCAACGGCACCTTCGCCGCGACCGCCATCGCGTTCAGCGCCTGCCGCACCGATACCGCAACCCAAGGAATTGCCGTGACCGGAATTGGCCTGGTAGAGCCCGTAAAAACACCCTGGAACCTGTATCCGCAGCCCGTATCTGTAGGGCAAGCCCTTCGGTGGTTGGGCGGGTCGGATGCCACGCTTCCTGGGCCCCGGGGATCCCTTGTTTGGACCAACGCCTGGGGACAGACCGTAGGCATTTCACCACTCGAAGACCGGTCCTGCATCGTTCCGGCGTTGTCCGCCGGCTGGTACACCGTGGGGTGGACGGACGCACGCGGATCCGAGCATCGGGCAGCCGTGGTGGTGCGGTAAACACCTGCAGCGTACATATTCGGAACCGAGCTCATTCGCCATTCCGTTGGGTGGGGGTTCGCATGCGCATCGATTCTTGGGTAAAAATTAACCTTCCTCCTACTCGGGAATCTTTTCGTGCCCGACCTTTGACCCATGACGGATTTGGAAATTGCACGCGGCGTCACGCCACGCCCCTTGGTTGACGTTGCCGGTCGAATAGGCCTCCCCGCAGACGCTTTGGAATTTTACGGCCGCACCAAGGCCAAACTTCCCTTGGAGCTGCTTCGCCCGGAACGCGAAAAAGACGCGAACCTGGTGCTGGTTACGGCCATTTCCCCCACCCCGGCGGGAGAAGGCAAGACCACGGTCAGCGTAGGCCTCACGGACGGATTGGCCCACATCGGCTTGCGAAGCGCAGCGGCCTTGCGGGAACCCTCCCTGGGTCCGGTGTTCGGAATCAAAGGCGGAGCCACCGGCGGCGGTCATTCCCAGGTCATCCCCATGGAAGACATCAACCTCCATTTTACAGGCGACTTCTCTGCCGTCGAGAAAGCCAACAACCTCCTGGCTGCCTTGATCGACAACAACTTGCAATCCAAGAAGCGGTCGTTGCGGTTGGACCCCCGCACCATTGCCTGGAAGCGGGTCATGGACATGAACGACCGCGCCCTGCGCCAGATCGTGGTCGGACTGGGAGGCAAAAACGGGGGCGTTCCTCGGGAAGGGGGCTTCAACATTACGGCGGCGTCGGAAATTATGGCGATTTTGTGCCAAAGCCAGAGCTTGGAAGACCTGAAAGCCCGCATGGGCCGGATTTACGTGGGCGACACGTGGGACCGGGAACCGGTTTACGCCTCCATGCTGCATGCCGAAGAGGCCATGACGCTGCTGATGAAGGACGCCATCCGCCCGAATTTGGTGCAAACCCTGGAAGGCAACCCGGCTATTCTGCACGGCGGCCCGTTTGCGAACATTGCGCAAGGGACCAATACCTTGTTGGCCACCCGAATGGCCCTGAGCTACGCAGACTGGGTGGTTACCGAAGCGGGATTTGGCGCGGATTTGGGCGCAGAAAAGTTCATGCACATCAAGGCCCGCGCCGCCGGACTTCGGCCCAAAGTGGCCGTCGTTGTGGCCACCGTGCGCGCTCTGAACTACCACGGCAGCGGCGACCTAAAGGCCGGCCTGCCCAACTTGGAAAAACACGCAGAAAACCTGCTGTCTCTGGGGCTTCCGGTGGTGGTGGCGTTGAATGCCTTTGCCCAAGACGACCCCGCGGACTATGCGTTGGTGCAAGCGGCCTGCGAAAAGCTGGGCGTCGGGTTTGCCATCTCCCACGCGTGGGCGAAAGGAGGCGCCGGTGCTGCCGACTTGGCACGGGCCG
>JBILEM010000233.1:0-2595 GCA_044352085.1 Schleiferiaceae bacterium | reverse complement strand
AGACCTATCGTCCATGTTGGCGTGGGAGAATGAGCCCGAGAATTGGAAAGTTAGCAACCGAACCACCCCGTACAGCGAAGACTTTCTGCGGCGGTATTTGGACGACGCGGGCAAAGACTTCTGGGAGGCGCTCCAGATTCGATTTGTGATTGAGTCGATCCAAGACGGCCGGGCCGTGGGCGCCATAGACCTCTACGACGCACACCCTGTTCACCAACGGGCGGGCGTAGGCATCTTGCTGGATCAATCTGCACGGGGACAGGGATGGGCGGGATTGGCGTTGGAAGCCACCCACAACTGGGCCTTCAACCATGCCTTACTGCGGCAGGTGTATGCCGAAGTCCATGTGCAAAACGCAAACAGCATGCGGCTCTTTGAACAAGCCGGCTACGGGTCTGCAGGCGTTTGGAAATCCTGGCACCGCACCCGCGAAGGCTTTGAAGACGTCGCTCTTTTTCAGTTATTTGCCCCGCAATGAAAAACGTACTCATTCCCCTTTTTACGAAATTCAAAAATTCCCCCCGTTTGGCTCTTGGAGCAGGGGGTGGGTTGGTTGCTTTGGGCGCTTTTACATGGTCGGTGCCCTTTATGCCCAATGGCCCATCGCAGCCTCAATCGGTGTACATTCCGCAAGGAGCCCCTTGGGAGGAGGCGGTAGACTCTTTGGCACCTGCCTTGCGTTTCCCCACCTTGTTTCGTCTTTGGTCCGCGGTTAAAAACCCACCGGCCAACGTCAAAGGCGGCCACTACCGCATCCAATCCGGGGAGGGCAGCCGTGCCTTGTATGGACGCGTGGCTGCTGGTTGGCAAGATCCTGTGCGTATTTCCTTCCATAGCGTGGACGACTGGGCCCATCTTTCCGAGAAATTAGCGAGCCAATTGGACACGGATTCGGCGGACTTCCATGCCGCGTTGGAATCCGACTCTTTTTGGACCCAACACGGGAATCCTCCCCGAGCTGCGCGTTTGGCGGCCTTTGTTCCGAATTCGTTTGAGGTGTATTGGAGTGCCTCGCCGGAGGAAGTTTTGGCCAAACTGCTAGAGGGGCATGCCGCATTTTGGACTTCCGACCGCTTGACGTTGGCCAAAAAACAAGGACTAACGCCGCTCCAAGTGGCCACCTTGGCATCCATCGTGCAGAAAGAGACCTCCAATGGAGCGGAAATGCCGCGCGTTGCCGGCTTGTACCTCAATCGGTTTCGCCAAGGAATCCTGCTGCAGTCGGATCCTACCGTCATTTTTGCTTACCGGGCTTGGCGTCCGCAAACCAAACCCGTTCGGCGGGTCCTCAACTACATGCTGCGCGCCCCCGGACCCTACAACACCTACCAGGTCAAAGGCCTGCCTCCAGGTCCCATTGCCATCCCCGAGATCCAGTCCATGGACGCGGTTTTGAATGCAGAAAAGCATGCATTCATTTACATGTGTGCCAATCCGGACCAACCCGGGACCCACCGCTTTGCCGTCACCGATGAAGCCCACGAGAAAAACCGGCAGGACTACATCCGGTGGTTGAACCGACGGAAGATTTACCGGTAAATGCAATCGGCTTTTCGGCGGTCAAAAAAATCCCCGCGGTCCGTCTGGACCGCGGGGATTGCACCCTGTGATTGAAGGGGCCGTTTAGGAAGCCCCTAGGTTACGGAAAACCAATCCCTTTTCGTCCACTTCCACCAACACCACCCCGTCGGTCGTGAGGGTGCCGGCCAGAATTTGCTTGGACAAGGCGTTGGTGACCAACCGTTGGATCAACCGCTTCACCGGACGAGCACCAAAAGCCGGATCGAATCCTTCTTGGGCCAAGTAAGCAACCGCGTCGTCGGTAAAGTCAATGGTGATGTCCTGCTCGTGCAGTTGGGCCGCCAAAAGGTTCAACTGAATCCGCACCACCCGTATCAGGTCTTGACTCCGCAAGGGATGGAATACCTGAATTTCGTCGATTCGGTTGAGGAACTCGGGGCGAACCGTTTGTTTGAGCAACTCCATAACCGCCTCGGAGCCTTCGCCTTGCAGCAGCAATTCCGATCCCAGATTGGACGTCATCACCAGCAAGGTGTTTTTGAAATTGACGGTTCGTCCCTTGTTGTCCGTGAGTCGACCGTCGTCCAGCACCTGCAGCAAAACGTTAAACACATCGGGATGGGCCTTTTCGATTTCGTCCAACAAAACGACGGAGTAGGGACGCCGTCGGACCGCTTCGGTCAGTTGTCCGCCTTCGTCGTAGCCCACATAGCCCGGAGGCGCTCCCACCAAACGGCTCACCGAATGCCGCTCCTGGTATTCGGACAAGTCGATCCGGATGAGGGCGTTCTCGTCGTCGAACAAGAAGTCTGCCAGGCTGCGGGCGAGTTCGGTTTTCCCTACGCCGGTAGGTCCTAAAAACAGAAAGGAGCCCATCGGGCGCTTGGGGTCCGAAAGCCCGGCGCGGTTCCGGCGGATGGCGTCGGCCACGGATTCGATGGCTTCGTTTTGGCCCACCACCCGTTGGTGGAGTACCTCCTCCAGCCGCAACAACTTGCTGCGTTCGCTCTCCAACATGCGCGTGACTGGGATGCCGGTCCAGCGCGCTACCACTTCGGCGATATCTTCAGCGGT
>JBILEM010000030.1:0-9629 GCA_044352085.1 Schleiferiaceae bacterium | reverse complement strand
GTACCTTCGAAAGCAAGACATGTCGAGTGCGGCCAAGCATTTGTCTGCCATTCGCACCCCGGAAACGACTCTTCTAAAAGGCCAGTTGGCCTATTACTACTTTCTGCAGGGCGTTTTGGTTTCCCAAACCAACCTTACCAAGGCGGAGCAGTGGATGAAAAAAGCCCTGCAAACCGGATTGCGTCAAAAGGAAGATCAGGCCATGGCCAAGCTTCAGTTGGCCGGCATGGCCTTGTCCAAGCGTCGAAAAATCGAAGCGCAAACCTTGCTTACCGAAGCCAAAAAATTGGACACCCGGGGGTTGATGTCTGACCAAATCAAAATGCTGAAGGACCAACTCAAACGCATTTAAACTCGGTTCTGCGGACCGCAAATAAAAGAGCCCCCCGAACGTTCCGTTCGGGGGGCTCTTTTTTTGTTCCTGAAAGTCCGTTCCATCCGAGGAACGGAAGCCCGCTTACTTTTTCTCCTTAGGCTGTAAGGAAGCGCTCAAATCTTTGCTGATGGCAGAGCGTTCAACCCGCAGGCGGGTATTCTCGGAGTCAATCACCACGGAGGTTTCATTGATTTCCAAGATCTTACCGTGAATGCCTCCAATGGTGACCACTTTCATCCCTTTCTCCAGGGCGGAACGGAAAGAGGCCTCTTCTTTCTGGCGCTTCATTTGCGGGCGCAACATAAAGAAGTACATAACGCCAACGATGGCGATAATGGGCAGGAAGCTCATGATTCCACTGGAACCGGCTTGCAATAAAATGGACAGGGTATTCATATTAGGATTTGGGATTTACTTCAGCGGTAATTTTTAAAACATGCACATTGGGAACGGTGTTCGCCGTCAAGGTGACGGTTTTCTCTTGTTTCCCCGCACGCTTATCGGAATCAAACGAAACGTGAATAACACCTGTGGCACCTGGTGCAATCGGCGTACGCGGGTATTCGGGAACCGTACACCCACAGGATCCATTGGCGGCGCTGATCACCAAGGGAACATCGCCTGTGTTGGTAAACGTAAAATCGTGGGTAGCCACTACGCCTTCTTCAATCGTTCCAAAGTCAAAGGACTCCTCTGCAAAGGCAAAAACGGGCAATTTCCCGCTGTCTACGGCATCCACACCCAAGGTTTGAGAATCCCCTTCGGCACGGATCTGATCCGACGGATCGCTGCACGCGGCGAATGATGCCGCTGCCAACAACAAAGAAAACAAGGCGGTCTTTTTCATGGTTTCAAAGGTACTATCTAATCCAACGTGCACATGCAAGGAGGAATACTCCCCTCTTTTAATCACAGCAATCCTCTTCCGAATTTCTGAACCTTTCCTTCGGCCTTTAAATCGGCAAAAATGCTGTCAATTAACCCATTCACAAAAGCCGAAGACTTTGGGGTCGAATATTCTTTGGCAACGTCCAAGGCTTCGTTGATGGTCACTCGAGGGGGAACTTCCGGGAAACCGACCAACTCCGACAAGGCAATCTCAACCAAAAGCCGGTCAATCAAAGCCATTCGGTCAATGTCCCAATGGGTGGATTTTTCGATCAGACGCTTTTCCCAGTCTTCGCGGTCGTCAAGTACTTTGACCAGCAACTGCTTGCCAAACTGGGCATCCTCCTTGTCTTTGTACAAATTGACCAGAAGAGGCTTATTCTGGCGCAGGTTTTTCATGGTTTTGACCACCATCATCTGCGCAGCCTCCAAATCGTCTGCCCAATGCAGTTCCATTCCTTCGTAAACAGCGTGCAACGATTCGTTACCGGCCACGTATTGCCCGTAAAACTGCTTCAACCAGCCCTCTGTAAGAGGTTCGTTTTCATTAAAATGCGACTTTGCTAAGTCCGACTGCCAATAGTCAAACAACAATTTTCGCACCACATCGGATGCATCGCCAAAATGAACCCGGTGGATTTCAAGGGCCGCAACCAGTTCGTTGTCGTCGGCCAAACGAACCAA
This sequence comes from Schleiferiaceae bacterium, assembly GCA_044352085.1. Lineage (GTDB taxonomy): Bacteria > Bacteroidota > Bacteroidia > Flavobacteriales > Schleiferiaceae > CAMDTE01. Next base: position 7,681 of record JBILEM010000030.1, on the reverse strand, counting down.
AAAGGGATGGGAAATAGCTGTTTCCAGAACATCGACCAAGGCCAACTTGGAAAATTGCTTTTTCTCCTCAATCGCCTTTCGCTCTTCCAGAAAATAAACCAACTGACGAAGTACCTGGAGATCCAGCAAATACAGGCGGTAAATATTCGTTAAACTCTTTTCTAACTCGCTCAAGGCCTTGGCTCCGGTAACTCCTTCGTTTTGAACGAATGCGTACAAACTTTGGAGGACTTTGATCCGGATGTGGCGACGGGTTAACATAGAGAACGTTTTTTGGAGGCACAAAGGTAGGTTAAAACCAGCAAGGATAAGGTACTTTTGCCCTCGATGCCGTCGATTCCCCTCTCCCAAACTGCCTTTGTGATGGCCAGTATTCTGGTTTCCATGGGGTTGTTTGGATTTGGAAATCGGTATTGGAGGTTAAAACAAAAACCTGCCCCCTTGGCCCTGTTTATTGGCATTCGGTCGTTGTTTGGCGCCCTGGTCATGAGCATAGTCTGGAAAATATGGAGCGGTGAATGGCCGTCCATGGGGTTGGAATCGGTTCACCTCAAGGTATTTGCCATGGGTATTTTGGGCTTCACGGGGCTTTGGGCTTTTGTACATGCCTTGAATGCCGATCGGACAGCCTCCGCGTTGGTCGGTCAGTCGTTGCAAGTGGTAGTGGGGCTCGTCGTGGGATCTTGGATGGCGGGGGTGTGGCCTTCCCTGCCTCAAATTGGAGCGGCGCTTCTGCTGCTATCGGTTCAACTTGTTTTGCTGTTTCGGGAAGGAGGCATTCGCGGCTGGATTCCTGCATTGGCCGGCGTGGCCTATGGGCTATACTACCCATTGTCCGTTCCCCTTTTGGAGAAAGTGGGACCGGTATCCTATTTTGTGGCGGCTGAAATGGCGCAAGGGCTTTTGGCCTTGGTCGTTGGTACAGGACGGCGGGAATGGGCCCTCTTCCATCGGTCCTTGTGGTCGCCCGCCCTAAAACAAAGCGTATTCTCCATGGGCGGGCAGCTGGCCTACTTTGCCGCCTTGGGTGAGGCTTCGCTTCCCCACGTCGTGCTCTTGAGCGGTCTAAGCTTCTCCGTCCATTTCTTCCTTTTGAACCGACCCCAGTCCCGGAAAGACTACCTGTTCTTGGTTTACTTCCTGGCAGCTGGCTTAGTGGGTGCTTGGTTGACCTTGATGGGATAATCCCCTACTTTAGGACCCCAGCGCCCACGATGGAGCTACTTCCACCTTGCATTCTTCCAAAGTCCACGGGTGGACGAGGCGCAATCCTCCCGCATGCAATCCGATGGCATTGGGGGCCTCCCAAGGCTGAGCGCCGTAGGCCACGTCGCCCCGCACAGGAAATCCCCGGTGGGCCATTTGGGCCCGAATTTGGTGGTACCGGCCCGTCAACAACCCAATTTCAACGCAATCCGACTGAGAGCCCGGTTGGAGGACCATGCCCATGGACTTCGCATCGGGAGTGCCCTCGGGAACGATATCCATGCGAAATTCCCGGTTGTTTTTAAGCCCCCAGTCCCACCACGTGGCATTTCCTTCTTCCCACGGACGCTCCAGCCAGGCGGTATACGATTTTTGAACGGTGCGCTCCGCAAACAGATTCATCAAGGGAGCCACTGCCGACTTTTTGTAGGAAAACAGAACCAACCCAGACGTCGGACGGTCCAATCGATGCACCGGCCAAACCGGTTTTCGTTTTGCTTCCCCCACTATATCCTGCAGATTGGGATGACCAAACCGATCGGGTTCCACCATCAATCCCGCTGGCTTTAGCCAAATTCCTAAGTAGGCGTCGTGGTAGACTTCTTCCGGTGCCATTCTGCGGTTGCGGTGTAAATAAAGACCATGAGCATTCCGTAAAAGGCATCCTCAAAAGGGATAGTTCCCAGTCGAATACCGGAATTTTCTTCGTTGTTGTACCATACAATGGGCTCTTCCAATCCGGTACCGGTTAAGACCCCATTGACCATAAAAAAAGGAACCAGGCTCACGCCCCAAGCCCGAAGAAAGGGTCCAAGCCACGTTACGCGGTACCGGAGTCCCATCGCCAAAGCCAAGGCAAGCAGAAAAAAGGTTGCGGCAGGATAGGCCCGGTCTGCCCAAAACGCAGCTCCAAACGCCGAAAACCCTATAACGATCCAAGTTACCACACGCGGCCACTTTTGCCCTTTGTCGGTCCACGGAAAAAACAAGTTGAGGACCTCGTAAATAAAGAAACATGCAAACGGTACCACCACAAAAAAGAGCCATTCCTCAATGGGAAGACCAAGCGGTTTCCATCCCAAAACATACCGATCTGTAAAGCCCCAATGCCCTTGGGCCGTAAAGAAAACATCCCACGGAATAAACAAGGCATACACCGCGAGGGTTGCCACAAGAAGCGACTTCCAATACTGGATGTAGCGAATACGGGGCTCAAATGCCCGACTCAAGGGGCCGAAAAACGTAAAGGCAATCAGCCCGATGTAGAGGTATTTCTCCATTTTTTATGACCGTTCTTTGGCCATGGCCGCAGCTTCTTCCCGAATCAGGGTGCGGGGCACCCACAGCATGCCAAAATGGGCAGACCCTTCCTTGGTCAATACACGGTGGTGCATTTTGTGCAGCCTGCGTACGGCTCGGAAATAGGGCGTGTCGATCTTTTGAATCCAACGGAAACGCTGGTGAATGAACAATTCGTGCACAAAAAAGTACGCCAAACCGTAACCGGCAATGCCAAAACCAAAGCCCACAGCCAGCCATACACCGTACATCATGCCCAGCATGATGCACAACCAACTGGGAATGGCAAAAATGAGAAAGAAGGCATCGTTTTTTTCAAAGAAACCGGGTTCTTTGGTGTGGTGATCCGCGTGCAAGGACCACAGCCATCCGTGCATCCAGTACTTGTGCGCTGCCCATGCAGCACCTTCCATGGTTACGAAGGCCAACAATCCGGCGAAAACAGGTCCGAGAATTTCCATGGAGGTATAACGATAGGAGCGGGTAAAAGTTCTAAAAAATGGCCAGGATTATGCGACGGGAACCGACTTCAGCACTTCAACGAAAAACGCGTGGCTCTTTGCAACCGAGTCGATTTTCACCCGCTCGTCGGGGCTGTGGGCTCCGGTAATGGTGGGTCCAAAGCTGATCATTTCCATGCCTGGGCAACGCTCGCCAATGATTCCGCATTCCAAACCGGCATGGCAGGCATTCACCATCGGTTCTTCGTTAAAAAGACCGACATAGGTGGTGCGCATCAACGAAGCCAAGGCTCCGGCTGGTGCGGGATCCCAACCCGGATAGGAACCGGCAAATTCGGTCTGCAATCCGGCCAAGGCAAATTGCCCGCGCAAAGCCGCTGCCGTAGCCATTTTCTCCGAATCGACGCTTGAACGGGTAAGGCATTGAACCGTAGCCTGTTCGGGCTGTACGTGCAAGGCGCTGACGTTGTTGCTCGTTTGCACCAAACCGGAAATAGTCGGACTCATGCGTACAATGCCGTTGGGGGCCGATGCGACCGCCCGAATCAACCGGCCCTGTACGCCCGGATCCATGCTTTTTACCGGAACCGGCACTTCCTCCCACTCCATGACCAGCGCAGCATCCGTGTGCGCATGCTCCTGAGTGAGTTCTGTTTTTAATTGAGTTAAAGTTTGCAATGCCTTGTCCCAGTGGGAGTTGGAAATCGCTACAATCGCCTTTGCCTCGCGGGGAATGGCATTGCGCAAGCTGCCTCCCTTCCATTCGGAAACCAACGCGCACGCGGCTTCTTCCAAGGCCACCAAAATTCGGGCAGAGAGAACGTTGGCATTGCCACGGCCCAGGTGGATGTCCATGCCCGAATGCCCGCCGGTCAAACCGCGCAGCCGAAGAGACAAGCCGCGGTATCCGGATGGAACCGCGCTTGAGGAATAGGTTCCCGTGGAGGTGACGTCCACCCCGCCGGCGCACCCAACGGTCAATTCGCGGTCGTCCTCTGTGTCAATGTTCAGCAGAAATTTCCCTTGGACCCAGCCTTCTTGCAAACCCAGGGCACCGGTCATGCCGGTCTCTTCGTCTACCGTGATAAGCAGTTCCAGTGGGGGGTGAACGGCGTTGGGATCTGCGAACACCGCCAAGCCCATGGCAAGTCCCATTCCGTTGTCTGCGCCCAAAGTGGTGCCGCGGGCACGAACCCAACCGGATTCTACAAACATGTTGATGCCTTCTGCATCAAAATCGTGGTTGGTGCCTTCGTTTTGCTGGCAAACCATGTCCATGTGGGCCTGAATAACCACAGGTACGCGGTTTTCCATTCCCGGTGAGGCCGGCTTATGAGCCAATAAATTCCCAACGTGGTCTTCCTTAAACGCAATGGCACGTTCCGAAAACCAATTTTTCAAATAGGCCCGGATTTGCTCTTCTTTCTTGGAGGGCCGAGGAACCCGATTTAAACCGGCAAATTCGGACCAGACGGATGCTGGTTCCAATTGTTCTCCGCCGGAAATCCACATACGGTTGTCTGTATTCATGACCAGTAAAAATGAATGGCTTGTTTTAGTTCAGGATGCAAGCTTTTGGCGACGGGGCAGGCCAATGCGGCACGCTCCAACACCTCGCGGTGTTCTTCGGAAACACGCTGGTGAATCCGGAAATGGATTTCAATGCCTGCGACGCGTCGGGGGCCGTCGGTGGCCATGACCTTGGTGACCTCCACAGACGGTTGCCCAATGGAAATATCCCGGGCCTTGGCCGCTTGGGCAAAAATCGTCAACATGCAAGATCCCAGGGAGGTGGCCAGCAAATCGGTAGGAGAAAAGGCCTCTCCCTTGCCTTGGTTGTCCACCGGAGGATCCGTGACCAGCACTTGACCGGAGCGAACGTGCATGCATTCGGTTTGAAAATCCTGGGTGTATTTAACGATGGCTGTAGACATCTGGGGTCGTTTTAGGGTTTGATCCACCGAACGGCGTGGTTGGAGTATCCGCTGGTGGCGGATCTTTGGCGCCATACAAACCCTTTGAAAGGAGTTTGTGTATTGGCAGGGACTGAGGTCGATTCTTGGGACAATTGAACACCGGCCCATGCCGCCATGGCCATGCCGTGGTAGGCCCATCTGCTGGGTTCCATCTGCCATTGCTGCTGGTACCTCCCCGCCCATTGCGCGAGTTCGGTACTTTTGAAATCCCAGGTTTCGAGTTCGGTCCAGAACACTTGTTTTTGCATAAACGTGCGGGGTTCCAAAGAAGGCGATTCGGCCGCAGACCCGGTAAGCAGCAGGACATCCGTTGCCCCGGAACCGCCCACGGCCTTCAACAAGCCCGCGGTGGTTTGTTCCAAATACACCCGGCAGGTGCCGTTCGAGGCCTTTACTTGGAGGTCTGACGGGGCTTTTTTACCCATCTCAAAGGACGCCAAGCGGTCCGCAACGGCGGCACCGCTGGAAACATCCGGCACCAAAACGACCCGGTCCGCACACAGGGCGCGGGCATACCGGCCCATTTCAAAGGCCTCGTCCGCGTCCGAAGGGGTAGCCGCCCAGAGGTTGGGAACCGACGAATTGACGGTTCGGGAAAGTGGATTGACAACCACCCCAGACTTCCACGCCTGGGCCAGTTTGAGAGAGGACTCGGCTTTTAGCGGGCCAATTACATAGCCCACCTGGTTTTGAACCAACCAAGACGACAACGCCGCGTACCCCTCCAAACGTTGATCACCTACTCGGAATACCCCTTCGGGAAATTCGTCCAACCAAATCACGTCGATTCCCAAAGAGTCGGAAAAGGTTTTGAATCCGGTTCCAAACTCCCAGGCCATGGCCTGGCCTTTGTCAAGGGGTTTCTTGCCTGCAGCAGCAGAATCGACCCCGTCGCTTTGGAAGGGCATCCAGACCACCCCTTTCTTGCCGTAGGACGATTGCCCATGTGCGCCCACAGAGAAAAAACCCAGCAACGCCAAAAGAAGCGCAGAAGGCCAAAGTCCGGCTATCCCAAAGATGTTCCGGGCGGACGAATTCCTGTGGATTATTCCCATTCGATGGTGGCAGGTGGCTTGGACGAAATATCGTACACAACGCGGTTCACCCCTTTGACCTTGTTGATGATGGCATTCGAAATATCTGCCAAAAAGCCGTACGGCAGGTGCACCCAGTCGGCCGTCATACCGTCTGTGGATTCTACAGCCCGAAGGGCAACAACCTGTTCGTAGGTGCGCTCGTCGCCCATGACGCCTACACTCTTTACAGGCAATAGAATGGCTCCTGCTTGCCACACCTGGTTGTACAAACCGTGGTCCCGCAGGCCTTGGATGAAGAGGGCGTCTACTTCTTGCAAAATCCGCACGCGTTCCCGGGTGATGGGACCCAAGATGCGGATGGCCAAACCGGGGCCCGGGAAAGGATGTCTTCCCAGCAACTCCGGGTCAATTCCCAACGCAGCTCCTACCCGTCTGACTTCGTCCTTGAAAAGCATACGGAGCGGTTCAACCACCTGAAGCTTCATGAAATCTGGCAAGCCCCCAACATTGTGGTGGCTTTTGATGGTTGCAGAGGGCCCTTTGACGCTGACAGACTCGATAACGTCTGGGTAGATTGTACCCTGACCCAGCCACTTCACCCCAGGGATGGCCATGGCCTCTCGGTCAAACACTTCAATAAAGACCCGACCAATGATTTTGCGCTTGGTTTCGGGATCCTCCACCCCGTCCAAGGGGGTTAGGAAGTCGTCGGAGGCATCGACTCCTTTGACCTGAAGGCCCATGCCTTCGTATTGTTTGAGGACCGAGGCATACTCGTCTTTGCGCAACAAACCGTTGTTCACGAAGATGCAATGCAAGCGGTTGCCAATGGCTTTGCTCAACAACACGGCCGCAACCGTCGAATCGACTCCGCCACTCAATCCGAGCACCACGTGGTCCTCTCCCACTTGGTTCCGAAGAGATTCCACCGTGGCTTCGACAAAGGAGGAAGGCGTCCAGTCGGCCTGAAAACCGCATACGCCCACCACAAAATTCTTCAACAAAGCGAAACCGTCTGTGGTGTGGTACACCTCCGGGTGGAACTGGATGCCCCAAGTGGGTTCGTCCAAAAACCGGTAACCTGCCACGGCAACATCGGCCGTAGAAGCCTCAATGGCTGCATTTTGGGGCAAGCGGACGATGGTGTCTCCGTGGCTCATCCACACCTGGGAAGGCGCAGAAATTCCTTGAAACAGACGGGAATCCGAAGCAATGGTTTGAAGCATGGCCCTGCCGTACTCGCGGTGGGTGCTCCGGGCTACCTCTCCTCCCGAAAAATGAGACAAGTATTGAGCTCCGTAGCAGACGCCCAACAAGGGCAATTTGCCCCGGATTTGCGACAAGTCGGGATGGGGGGCGCCAGGCTCCAACGTGGAATGCGGCGAACCCGATAGGATCACTCCTTTGATCCCGTCGTGCATGGGCGGAATGGTGTGATACGGATGAATCTCGCAGAAAACATTCATTTCCCGCACTCTGCGGGCGATTAGCTGCGTGTATTGCGAGCCAAAGTCAAGGATCAGGAGGGTTTCTTGCATGGTTCAAAGGTACGAAAGCCAAAGGAGGCGGCCGCCTAGAAGGGTCAACCCCAAGGCAACAAAAATTTGCAAAGGACGCAGTGTCAATTTGGGCAAAAACGTTCGGCCCACCAAGCTTCCCAACAACGCCCCAGCCATTCCCCACAAAATGATCGGAAGCCATT
>JBILEM010000230.1:0-2602 GCA_044352085.1 Schleiferiaceae bacterium | reverse complement strand
GATTGGAGCGCAGTGCGTTATTGGACCCGACAGCATTTTGTACCCCGGAGCCCGATTGTACCCAAAAACCCGCTTGGGAAAGGGATGCATCGTTCACGCCAACGCCGTGCTGGGATCCGACGGCTTTGGCTACACCCCCCCGGTCGCCTCCAACGGACAACCCGGCTACGGAAAAATCCCGCATTTGGGATGGGTGGAACTGGCCGACCACGTAGAAATTGGCGCCAACACGACCATCGACCGCGGCGTGGTGGGTGCTACCCGTGTGGGGACGGGAACCAAAATCGACAACCTCTGCCACCTGGCCCACAACGTCCAAGTGGGCGAGCACTGCGTTTTCGCTGCCCAAGTGGGTGTTGCAGGCAGCACGCGCATCGGCAACTATGTGCGGATTGGTGGGCAAGTAGGGATCATTGGCCACATCCACATTGGGGATTTTTGCGAAATTGGCGCCCAATCAGGGGTCAGCAAAGACCTGGCACCCAAAAGTGTCGTTTGGGGGAGTCCGGCCATGCCCCTTTCGCAATTTTTGCGGGCCTGGGCCAAACTCCGAAGCCTGAGCAAATGAGCGCGCCGGACGTTTTTCGCCTAGCTGGAACGGGCATCCATACGGGACGCCCGGCCGAAGTGGCAATCCGCTTGGCCACCCCGGGCACGGGCATTGTGTTCTTACGGACCGACTTGCCCGAAACCCCGCGCATCCCGGCACGTTTGGAATTTGTAAGCCCTACCGCTCGCTGTACCCGATTGGCTTGCGGCGACGCAGACGTTACCACCCCGGAACACCTCCTGGCCGCCTTGGCCCACTTGCATTTTTGGGATGTTGAAATTTCCTTGAACGGACCGGAAGTCCCCATCTTGGACGGCAGCGCCCTCCCATGGATAGAAGGCCTTCGGGGCCATTTTCCGGAAGCCACCCATGTACCCAAGCCGCTTGTGCTGCGCAAAAAAGTGGAATGGAAGGACCCCGTAACGGGCGCCCAATTCCAGGCGGAACCTGCAGGAAAATCAGACTTTCAGGTACGCCTGGACTATCCCGAATCGTCCATTGGAATCTGCCAGGCCCATCTGTCGGACAACTTCCTGCCGACGGCTCAATCCCGCACCTTCAGTTTTCTGCACGAATTGAAACCTTTGATGGATGCGGGTTTGCTGCAAGGTCTTGCCCCTGGAGCCGGCGTGGTCTTTGTCCACCCCAACCACCCGGCAGACGACGACCTCCGCTGGATGGGGGACTTGGCCCAAGGAATGACCCTGCCGTTGCAGCCCGGCCCGCTCGAACTTACCCCCTTGCGCGTACCCGACGAAGCCGCCCAGCACAAATTGTTGGACCTGTGCGGGGACCTGGCCCTTCTGGGCGCTCCCTTGCACGCCAAAATTACCGCTACCCGCCCCGGGCACGTGGCCAACGCCCAATTTGCTAAATTGCTCCTTGAAACCATGGAAGAAAAAACTGCCCCCACTTTTCCCTACAACCTGCAAGCCCCCCCGCTGATGGACGTGGTACAGATCCAAAAAATTCTGCCGCACCGCCCGCCTTTCTTGCTGGTAGACCGCATCATGGAAATGTCCGAAAGCCACGTGGTGGGAACCAAAGCGGTTACGATGAACGAGCCGCACTTTGTGGGCCACTTCCCCGGTGCCCCGGTGATGCCCGGCGTCTTGATTATTGAGGCCATGGCGCAATGCGGAGGTATTTTGGCTTTGAGCACCGTGCCGGATCCGGAAAATTATTTGACGTTTTTCCTGAAAATGGACGACGTTAAGTTCAAGCAAAAAGTCGTCCCCGGGGACACCTTGGTATTCCATTTGGAATTGATGGAACCCATCCGACGGGGAATCGTCAAAATGATCGGAAAAGCCTACGTAGGAGAAAAGTGCACAACAGAAGCCGTTCTTACTGCGTTAATTACGAAAGATAATAAGTAACATTCGTGCTATCTCCTCTAGCTTACATCCATTCCTCTGCGCAAATCGGAGCGAATGTCACCGTTGAACCCTTTGCCGTTATTCACGAGAATACCGTCATTGGCGACGACTGCCACATTTATTCCCACGCCGTCATCCACCCGGGAGCCCGACTGGGCAAAGGCGTACGTATTTTCAACGGCGCCGTCATTTCCGGAATTCCCCAGGATTTAAAATTTTCGGGAGAAGACAGCACCGCTGAACTGGGCGACTACACCACCGTCCGGGAATGCGCCACCATCAACCGGGGCACAAAGGCCTATGGCAAAACGGTCATCGGGAAACACTGCCTCATTATGGCCTATGCCCACGTGGCCCACGACTGCATTTTGGGCGACCACGTGATTCTTGTAAACAGCGTAGCGCTGGCCGGCCATGTCGAAATTGGCGAGTACGCCATTTTGGGGGGCTTGTCTGCCGTGCACCAATTTGTGCACGTGGGCGCTCACGCCATGGTGGGCGGCGGGGCCTTGGTCCGCAAAGACGTGCCGCCTTACATCAAGGTGGCCAAAGAGCCCCTTTCGTTTGAGGGCGTCAACGCCATTGGACTGGAACGACGGGGATTCACCCCCGACCAGGTCGAGCGCATCCACCACGCCTACCGATTGCTTTACCAAAGCGGTTTAAATACCAG
>JBILEM010000029.1:0-9676 GCA_044352085.1 Schleiferiaceae bacterium | reverse complement strand
GCACTTCGGGTGTCGGTTTGAACCAAATCCCCTTTTTTCACCCGAGCTTGACGGGCCACGTCAACCATTGTTGCAATGCGGTGGTTTCCCCCTTCCCAGATGACGGATCCAAAATGCTTGGTTCGGGCCATGGAACCGCTCAATCGGGTTCTGCGATGGAGGATAGGCAATACCGTTGCGTAATTCTTTGAAACCTCGTGTACCACCCCAACAACCCCTCTGGGAGAAATGACACCCTGCCCAGGACGCACGCCGTCTTTGAACCCGCGATTTAAGGTTAAGTAGTTGCTTCTCTTGTGGAAAGAAGCATTGATCACTTCGGCGCCCAAGAATGTATAGGATTGCAGCGAATCACGGCGTGCACCACGGGTAACAACCGTGTCCAATTTCGACGCCCTCAGTTGCGCCCTCAGACGGGAATTCTCTTTGGCTAAATCTCGATTGATCGCGCGAAGCCGGGTATAATTTTCTGCATTGGTGTACACCTTTTGCACCGATGAAGAGGCATCTTGAGCCACATTCCATGCCCATGAACGATGGTACGGATGGTCCCTAAAGGCAGCAGTAAGCGCCCATCCTTGTGTAAGAAGAAACAGCAAAAACAGGTGGTATCGGACCAAGAACCGAGCGATGTTCCTCATGCGTTTAGCGCATCAACAAGGTTTTGTACTTCTCGATATTTTTCAATGCTATTCCGGTTCCACGTACGACGGCCCGCAACGGGTCTTCGGCCACGTAAACAGGAAGGTCTGTCTTCATCGAAATTCGTTGGTCCAATCCGCGCAACAAAGATCCACCACCGGCCATATAAATACCAGAATTGTAGATGTCGGCAGACAATTCAGGAGGGGTATTGGCCAATGCTTTCATGACGGAATCTTCGATCCGCAAAATCGACTTGTCCAAAGCGCGCGCTACTTCCCGATACGATATGGTAATGGACTTGGGTTTTCCAGAGAGAAGATCGCGTCCTTGGACCGCCATGTCTTCGGGCGGATCCTGCAAATTTTCAATAGCGGATCCAATCTGAATTTTGATTTGTTCGGCCATCCGTTCACCCACCGACAGATTGTGCTGGGTGCGCATGTAGTACACGATGTCGTTGGTGAAAACGTCTCCGGCTACTTTGATACTCTCGTCACAAACAATCCCGCCGAGTGCCAATACCGCAATTTCCGTAGTTCCACCGCCGATGTCAATGATCATATTCCCTTTCGGCTCCAGGACGTCCACCCCAATTCCGATGGCCGCCGCCATGGGTTCGTGAATGAGGTAGACTTCTTTCGCATTGGCATGTTCGGCACTGTCTTTAACAGCCCTTTTTTCTACCTCCGTGATGCCGCTAGGAATGCAGATAACCATGCGCAGGGAGGGGGCAAAAAGTCTACCGGTAAGTCCGGGGATACTCTTTATCAATTCCCGAATCATGTGCTCAGAGGCGACAAAATCCGCAATTACACCATCTTTCAACGGACGAATGGTTCGGATGTTGTCGTGCGTTTTTCCATGCATTTGCATGGCAATTTCACCCACCGCCAAAAAGGCTCCCGTAGTACGGTCCAAAGCCACGATGGACGGGGCATCCACCACCACTTTATCGTTGTGAATGATTAGCGTATTGGCTGTTCCTAAGTCAATAGCAATGTCATAGGTAAGAAAGTCAAAAAGGCCCATGTGCAGGGGTGTATCAGTGCTTAAAGTGACGAATTCCAGTAAAAACCATCGAGAGGCCGTTCGCGTCGCAATAATCAATGCTCAGCTGATCTTTTACCGACCCCCCGGGTTGAACGACTGCAGCAATGCCCGCTTTATCCGCTATTTCCACACAATCCGGGAAAGGGAAAAAGGCATCAGACGCCATTACTGCTCCATTCAAGTCAAAGTTAAACGTTTTCGCTTTATGTATTGCTTGTTCAAGCGCATCAACACGAGAAGTTTGTCCGGTGCCGCTTCCCAGCAGTTGTCCGTCCTTGACAAGGACAATCGTATTGCTTTTGGTATGCTTGCAAATAGCTGATGCAACAACCAAATCGGCGATCTGCGCTGTTGTAGGCGACGTTTTTGTTACCGTTCTGAAATCGGCAGCAGAATCCGAATGGCTATCTCGGTTTTCAACCAAGTAACCATTGAGGGCGGAACGAATGATTGTAGTTGGAAGGGCTTGAGGCTTCCATCGCAACAAAATGCGGTTTTTCTTCTGCTTCAATACCGCCAGGGCTTCTTCGGTGTAATCCGGAGCGATGGCCACTTCAAAAAAGAGTCCGTCCATCGAGGAAGCGGTCGCCAAATCGAGGGTGCGGTTGCAAATCAAAACTCCACCAAACGCAGAAACAGGATCGCCCGCCAGAGCAGCGTTCCACGCCTCCAAAAGCGTTCCGCGTTCCGCCACACCGCAGGCATTGTTGTGCTTAATGACCGCGGCCGCTGGGTTCCGAGTGAATTCACCCATCAATTGTACGGCAGCATCAACATCTAATAAATTGTTGTAGCTCAGCTCCTTGCCATGCAGCTGCTCCAGTAACTCCTCCAGTTTGCCGTGAAAGGCACCGGACTGGTGGGGGTTTTCCCCATAGCGCAGTTGCCGTCCGGCACCCAGCCAATGGGCCACGCTTTCGTCGTCGCCGCGAAGCCAAGTTCCAATGGCGTTGTCGTACCGGTTGGTCACTCCAAATGCGCGTCCAGCAAACGATTTACGCACCTCCAAGGAAGTCACGGCGCCATGCGCATTCACCCATTCCAATGCTTCCGCGTAGGCACCGCGCTCGGGAATGATCCAAACATCGCGGTAGTTCTTGGCGGCAGCACGTATGAGCGAAATTCCACCGATGTCAATTTTTTCGATGATTTCGTCGTGGGTGCCCCCGGCAGCGACGGTGTCTTCAAACGGATACAAATCCACAACAACAATGTCGATGGAAGCCAAAGCATGGCGTTCCATGGAAGCCCGGTGCGAAGCGTCGTCCCGACGGTATAGAATCCCCCCAAAAACAGCAGGATGCAAGGTCTTTACCCGTCCGTCCAAAATTTCTGGAAATCCCGTCAACGATTCAACGGCTGCCACGGGCAACCCAAGCGACTCAATGAATGCGTAGGTCCCTCCCGTGGACAAAAATGTAACTCCCTGAGAATGAAGCGCGCGCAAAAGAGGCTCCAAGCCTTCTTTGGAATAAACGGAGACCAATGCGCGGAGCGGTGGGACAATCGGCATGTACGTGATTTTAATGGAGCCGCAAAGGTACGGAATCGTGGCGCAGTCTTTGTACCTTGGCACCACCTATGATGTCCCTGCGCTCCTTTTTTGAAGAATCGTTTGGTTTTGCCTTTCATTCGTTGCTGTCCAATCGGTTGCGGACCTTTTTAAGTGTCCTGGGAATAGCGGTTGGCATTTTTGCAATCATCAGTGTGTATGCCATGGTGGACTCCCTCGAACGGTCCATCCGGAGCAGTGTAAAAGGCCTGGGTTCGGACATTGTCTATGTTCAAAAATGGCCGTGGGGCGGCGGAGGAGGGGAGTACCCTTGGTGGAAGTACTTTCAACGGCCCGAAACCGACTACCGGGATTATTTGCAACTCCAGTCCCGAATGGGACGTACCGACGGGATTGCCGCGGTACTGGGAACCCGGCCGACCCTTTCAGCGGGTAGCAATACAGCCGAAAACACCCAGTTACGCGGAGTTACGGAGCATTACACAGCCCTGTGGAAATTGAAATTTGATCAAGGGCGCTCCTTTACATCCACCGAATCCCGAGGCGGCCGGCCGGTCATGGTAGTGGGGTCGACGGTTGCTACGGGACTATTTCCCAGTGGAAATGCCTTGGGAAAAGAGGTTCAGGCCATGGGTAAGACCTTTACTGTTATTGGGGTTTTGGAGAAAGAAGGCGCTTCTTTAATTGGCGAGAGCCACGACGAACAGGCTTTGGTTCCGGCGGCCTACCTCCGGACCTTTGTAAACAGCCAAAGTTCAGGAGGCTTTACGTTGATGATTCGCGCTGCACCGGGCCAAAGCACGTCCTCGCTGAAAAGTGAAATTCGGGGACACATGCGGTCTATCCGGCGCCTCAAGCCTCAATCGGATGACAATTTTGCATTGAATGAGTCTTCCAGTCTCAGTTCTGGTTTGGACCAGATGTTCGGCATCATTGGTTTTGCCGGAACCATCATTGGTGGATTTTCCGTGCTGGTCGGGGGATTTGGGATTGCCAACATCATGTTTGTAAGTGTCCGCGAACGCACCGGGCAAATCGGCATTCAAAAAGCCATGGGTGCCAGGAAGTCGTTCATCCTTTCCCAGTTCCTGGTGGAAAGCGTTTTGTTGAGCCTCCTTGGAGGTGTGCTGGGACTTATGGCCGTAGGGATTTTGATCCTTGTGGCGCGCCAATGGACCGATTTTAACTTGGCCATGTCGGTGTGGAATGCCCTCCAAGGCTTAGGGATTTCCGCCATCATCGGATTGCTGGCTGGATTGATTCCCGCCTACATGGGTGCCAAGTTGGATCCGGTAGAGGCCATTCGGGTAAACTCCTAAGTTGGGTAGAAACGGGTCCCGGATGTCCGGGGCGCTTTAGGCCGGCGTTTGGGGCTCCCAGACAGAAGCAACAAGTGTACAAAGCAATTCGCAGAAATGCACGTCGTCTTCGGTAAAGGCATGGAGGGTGTGGCTGTCTATATCCAGCTGGCCAACCAATTCGCCATTTGCGGTGATTGGCAATACCAATTCCGATCGGGTTTCCATGCTGCATGCCAAATAGTTCTCCGATTGAGCGACGTCGTCCACACGGAGCGTTTCGCCACTCACGGCTACCTGGCCGCATATACCCACCCCAAAGGGAATTCGGACATGTTCGGTGGGTGCCCCAGCAAAGGGTCCCAAGAAAAGTTCTTTTTGCGGGGTGTCCATCCAATAGAACCCCACCCAATCGTACCTCGGGGCTTCAGACTTTAGCAAATGGCAAACGTCGGAAAGACCTTGCATGCCATCTTCCGCCAAGTACCCCCGGCAGGTCTCTAACAACTCCACATGTAGTGCTTTCATGGCCCAAAAGTACCGCGCGAATCACCTCCGAGCGTGCCGTTCGCTATTTGAAAACAGCTTTTGGCGCGTTTTTCCCTGAAATCCCTAGCTTTTGGCGTAAATTTGGAACATGAAGCAATTTCTTCTTTCGTTCGCACAGCGAACCAAATGGTGGGTTTCCGCCGCGGTTCTGGCCTCCGCATCCCCAATGGCCGCTCAGTCTCTTGATCTTCAGCAAGTTCCGAACTTATCTAAGTGCACAGGAGATACCTTGACTGTTGCCATGACGATAGGCAGTCCGGGATTTGGAATTTCCAACAAGTTTGTGGTGCAGCTCGCCCAAGGCTTGCCGCCGGCTGTTTCCTTTGGTTCTCCCATTGTTCTTCCCATCGTTGGTTGGTCGCCCACCACGTCCGGAACGGTTATGGATACGATCGGTGCAGGAGCGAAACTTTTTAAAGTGGTCATCCCAAAATCGATCGTTAACAACAATTTTTATTCACTTCGGGTACGGGCTACCAGCCCGGTTGGTTTTTCGGATACCATCGTGATGGCGGTGAACGTAGCTCCCACGGCCAACATTACGACCATTTCCAATGCCTTCCTAAATCGCCACACGCCATTGCCCAATGATTGGGGCTTCTGCGACGGGGATACGGCCTCCTTGGCGGCTACTCCCGGTCTGGCAAGTTACCAGTGGTTAGAGAGCGGCAACCCAATCGGAGGAAAAACCCAATCCATTTTGAAAGTTTTCCAGTCCGGTGTTTACTCGGTGAAAGTGAGCAACGGTGCTTGTTTCTCAACGAGCAAAGACACCATTGTGAACCAGTTTTCTCCGCAAACAGACATTTCGTTCACCAATGTTCCATCTTTGGTAGTGCGCGATGTGAACACGACCATCGACTCTTTGGCTTTTTGTGAAACCGATACCATCGCGCTTGCAGGCCCCACACCCTCTATGCCTATGACCACCATTGGATACCAGTGGATTCGGGATTCGATAGGCCTTTTCAATCAAGCGTTTCCCCGCGCAATTGCTGGTGCTACCCAATTCTCCTACAAAACTGCCAAGTCTGGCGCCTATCGGTTGGTGACGCTTTGGAACCCTGGAGGATGCCCAGACACCTCCGGCTATATGTGGCTTTTTGTAGACACGATCCCCGATGTTTTCGTTATGAATAAGCCTTGGCCCGGTTTGGGAACCCCCAGCTTGAGCATCTGCCCCAACGACAGCACCTTGCTTTCCGCGAGTGCCCAGTCTGCATTGGGAATTTGGGGCTATCAATGGCAAGTTCGCTACCCCATCACCGGTAACTGGCAAAACATCCCCAATGACACCCTGGCAACACTCAAAGTGTCTACCAAACTGGTTCCGGGAACGGCGCAATACCGTTTAATCATCGAAGGAGAGGCGTGCGACTACACGACGGCCGCTGTTCAAGTGACCGTAGTTCCCTTCCCGACCGTGGCCACGGTGCCTGCGGACTCTACGTTTATATGTTTTGGAGATTCGACCCAGTTGGCCGTTATTGGAAATGCCTTGAGTTACAGTTGGAACAATGGCTCCATTACGAATACATCGTTCTATGCGAATGCCGCAGGCAATTATGTAGTAGAAGGAATTGGGCCCAACGGTTGCACCTCGTACGACACGGTTAAAGTGAAGCTCTTTACAGTCAATGCCAATGCAGGTCCAGATCTCATTGTACTTCCTGGAGAAGTTGTTCAATTGAACGCGACGGGGGGAGTGATGTATTATTGGTACGCCGACAAGCCCGTTTACTTCTCGGATCCGTACAACCCCAATGCCCAAACCCAACCCACTCAAGACACGACCTTCTATTATGTAGACGTAATGTCAGCAGAGGGATGTTTTGATCGGGACACCTTGATGGTGGTCCAATTTGATCCGACCTCCTTGTTGGTGGATTTGTCCAATGTGCAGAATTTCCTAAGTCCCAACGGCGACAACAAAAACGACATTTTGGACCTCTCCGAGGTGATGCGATTGGATTCCTGTGGAATTACCATTCTCAACCGTTGGGGCGCAACTGTTTATACCGAAGCCCGGTATACCAATGGGTGGACAGGCACCAACAATGCCGGCGATGCCTTGCCCGATGGAACGTATTACATCATTCTAACCAAAGACCAAGAGGTACGCTACCGCGGTGCGGTTACCTTGGTTCGTTAATTTTCAACGCGTAGCACCCTCTTAGATATGAAAACGAAGGTTTTAATTGCCCTTTTTGTTGCTCAAGCCGGAATGGCTTCTGCCCAACAGCTGCCGCTTTATTCGCTGGGATTTTTCGCTCCCCAAATCAACAATCCAGCCCGTTCGGGCTCCAAAGATGGCGGCTCCCTAACAACCGCTCACCGCCAGCAATGGATGGGCGTAGAAGGAGCTCCTGAAACCAGCATGCTCGCCTTCAACAGTGCGTTGAACAAGGAGAAGGTCGGTTTTGGATTGTACGCCTACAACGACGTTACGGACATTGTCCACCGTTCCGCCATTTACGGCAACTATGCCTACCACGTCCAGTTGGCAGACAATACCTCCCTGTCTTTTGGTTTGGGTCTCGGATATGTGAGCAACTCCTTGGACATGGCGAGCATTCGGGTTAAGAATGCCGACGATCCTTATTTGATTCCTGCCAACAGCGGAGGCTCGTTGGATTTGAACTTGGGAGTGCACTTGCAAGCCAGTGGATTTGGTTTGGGATTTTCTGCCCCCCAATTGTTGGCTCCCGCCATTTCATACAGCAAGAACTACAACGAGCCGGTTGAATACCAATTGATTCGCCACTACACCGCTCAGGCCCAATACGATGTTACCTGGCAGAAAGGCAAAATGGTGCTCACGCCGCTGGTTGCCTTGCGTTCTGCTGGATTGGGTATTCCCATGCAAGTGGATGCTGGAACCTTGTTCAACCACAAGGATTTCGGTTATGTAGGGGCGATGTACCGGAGCAATTACGCCGTTACCGCACAGGCAGGAGTACACCTCACGCCCTTGATTTCGGTAGGATATGGCTACGATTTTTCGACCAACACCTATGCCACTACCCTTGGGACCACCCACGAATTCATGTTGACGTACCGTCTGGGCAACAACAAGGCCGGCGAGCGCATGGAAGCAGAAATCAAGCGATTGAAGGATGCCCAGCGCAAGCAGATGGATCAGCAGGAGAATTTCATCAACGAGAAGTTTGAGGAATTCCGCGACGAAATCCGGACAACGCAAAAAGCTGAACTGGAAAAGCAGAAAGCTGCCATTGCTGCCGATGTAGCAAAGCAAGCTGCTGCAACCAAAGCGAACGCGCCTAAAAGCACACCTATCGCCAATACCGGTGCACCCGTTGAAGCGGCAACCGGCGGTTTGTTGGAAGGATTCAAATCGGAGAACCTCGCGTCCAATGTGGCTCCTGGATCTTCGGGATTCTACGTAACTGCGGGGGTATTCTCAACCAAAGAGAATGCCACCAAACTGCAGGGGTCATTGAAGGCAAAAGGCTTACCCTCCGAACTTTTCCAAGACAAGACCAACTCCATGTACTACGTGTACATTTTGAAGTTCAAAACTTACGAAGAGGCAGAAGCCGTTAAAGCCAATCGCCTCAACGGTCGATTCGACGGCAAATTGTGGGTGAAAGTCATCGAATAAGATGCGGTTCTTTCAACGGTTGGCCTTCTTGGCTTTGGCTGGGGTCGCTTCGCTGTCCTCAGCTTTTGCAACCCATTTGGTTGGCGGGGAATTGACCTACACCTGTCAAGGTGGGGGGCAGTACCAGGTGAAGTTGCGTGTGTACCGGGATTGTTCCGTAACAACTCCATTGGACAACAGTGTGAACATTGCGGTCTACAACGCGGCGGGAACATTGGTTACCCAGTCCAGTGTTTCCAAAGGGCCAACCATTGCGGTGAGCACCGCTACCGGAAACCCCTGCCTGACCACTCCACCCAATATCTGTACCGAGTATGCGGACTATGTGACAACCTTTTCCTTGCCACCCATAGCCGGGGGGTATACGATTGTCCACCAGCGCTGTTGCCGAAACAACACCATTACCAACATCACCAATCCCGGGGCCCGCGGTAATTCGTATTTCGCGCAAATCCCGTCCAACGACGTGGCCTGCAATTCGTCTCCCTCTTATGCGACTGTTCCGCCCATTGTTCTATGTTTGGGAGATAACGCTCAGGTGGATGTCTCTGTTACCGAAACAGACGGAGATTCCCTGTACTACGAATTGTGCGATATCTTCAACGGAGGCAGTTCGGGAAATCCCCAACCCAATCCGCCCACCGCGCCGCCCTATACGGCTTTGACCTTTGTTTCTCCTTACACGCCCACACAGCCCCTTCCTGGAGCCTTCACATTCAATCCCCAAACCGGGTTGTTGGAAGGGAAGCCCACGACAACGGGTCAGTTTGTGGTAGGGCTTTGTGTGAGCGAATACCGGAACGGAGTGCTCTTGACCACCGTGCGACGCGACTACCAATTCAACGTTACGGCCTGCATCAACAACATTGTGGCCGACGTCCTCACCCAAACCGAAGATCCGGGGTTGCTGTGTGGCGGTAAAACCGTCCAGTTTCAAGCCCAGACGCCCGGAGCCTTGTACTATTTCTGGGATTTTGGAGTAGCAGGAACCAATTCGGA
>JBILEM010000229.1:0-2649 GCA_044352085.1 Schleiferiaceae bacterium | reverse complement strand
ACGTCGACCCCCAGGGGAATGCCGATTTTAATGTGCTGATTCGGTCCGCCATTCTCACACGTCCGGCCGAAGACCCAACCGGAACGCCCGTTGCAGCCGAGCGCCCAGAGAGGTACGCGCAGGCCACCGTCGGTGCAGGAAGTGCCCTCACCTTGGCGGCTCAGTCCGCCCCAGAATGGGAGGAATGCCAGCTGAAAGCCTCCAAATTGCTGGGAGTTTTGACCCAATCCCAAGCGATGTCCCATGGCCACTAAAACCTCCAAAAATCCGTGGGAAGGCCAGTGGTCCCCACCTCCCGTGCCGGTTTTGGCCTTGGTTTCAGGAGGATTGGATTCCATGGTTTTGGCTCATTTGCTGCACCAAGCGCACGTGCTCGCCGGGGTTTACCACGTCAATTACGGGCTGCGCGGCGCAGATTCCCAGGCCGACGAAGACCTGGTCCGGGATTGGGCCGCGGCGGCGGGAGTCCCCTATTGGGTGGACCATTTCCCCTTGGCGCCAGATACCCCGGACCTGCAAGCGACCGCCCGAGACCTCCGGTACAGCGGAGCCGCACAGGCGATGGTCCAAGCGAAGTGCGCAGGAATGGCCACCGCACACCACGCCAACGACGCCGCGGAAACCTTCCTAATCAACGCCGCCCGCGGAACCGGATTGGCCGGATTGGTGGCTCTTGCGGCCCACCGTGAGGCCATTTACCGCCCCCTGATTCTGCAATCCAAGGCCGAATTGGCCCAGTGGGCGGCACACGGCGGGTGGTCCTGGCGCGAGGACGCTAGCAATTCTGTGCCCAAATACGTCCGCAACAAAGTCCGCCTGACGGTGATTCCGGCCTTGGCCCAAGCCCTGCCGCAGGCCGAGGTTGGCCTTCAAAAAACCGTCCGCCTTTTGCGGAAAACCGATGCTTTCTTGCGCGAGGCGCTGGACCGAGAGTCCATCGGTTTTATCGAAACCTGTGCGTGGTGGACGCCGGGCTGGCTGGTGGACCCGTCGGTATTGGACCATCCCCACGCCGACCTCCTGCTGTTTCACGTGCTGGAACTCCGCGGCGGGTGGGAGGCCGAGCACGTGCGCCCGCTGCGCTCCGCGCAGGTGGGCGCCCACCTCGCCCGCAACGGCTGGGAACTGTGGGTAGAGCGTGACGGCTGGCTGCTCTTCCCGGAAACGGCCCGGCCCACAACGTCTACATACGCCCAAGAAGTAGATCCATCCCAAGTCGCGGCCTGGGAGAGCCTCCTGTGGTCTGCGGACCGCGGACTTTGTTCGGTCCGATTTGAAGCGACGCCCTCTCCCGTGGCCCGGCAAGCCGACGGCTCTTTGGGAACCAATACCGAACCCGTTTTGGCCGTACGGCCTGGACAGACCGCATGGACTTGGAGGCCGTGGGAAGAAGGCGACTGGATGATTCCTTTGGGAATGTCCGGGAGAAAAAAAGTGTCCGACTTGCTCACCGACGCCAAAGTTCCCTCCTTTGTCCGCAAGAACCTATCCGTCTTGGCGGAAGCCACTCCGGGCGGAGAGGTCCTTTGGATTCCCGGTCTGCGCATCGCGCAATCGGTGGCTGTAAATACCGAGTCGTCGACCTTTTGGAAAATTTGTGCTCACTACCTTTGAACCCTATGAAAAGGCTCCCCTTGTTGTTGCTCGCGCTGTTGTCGCTTACGCAGACCATGCTCACTGCGCAGATTTTGGACCCTGTCCGCTGGAAAACCCGCGTTGAACAGTCTCCCCAGAAACCTGGTGAAGCCGTTCTGGTGGCAGAGGCCACCTTGGATCCGGGATGGCATCTGTATTCGCAATTCGTAGCCCCTGACGGGCCCGTACCGACCACCTTTGCTTACCCCAAGCCCAAAGGCGTTTCGGGTTTCAAGTTGGTGGGGACCACCGAAGAAGGCAAGCCCATCAAGGAGTTTGACAAAAACTTTGGCATGGAGTTGAAGTTTTTTGCCAACAAAGCTGTTTTTCGTCAAAAAATCGCGTTTGCCCCCGCTTCGGCCAGCTTTCAAGTAGCGGGCACCGTAGAATACATGGTCTGCAACGACGAAATGTGCCTACCTCCGGATTTTCGGGAGCTGGCCTTTGCAGTGAAGGCGGATGCCCCAGCGGCTGGAGCAGACGGACCGGTTGCCTTGGATGCGGGAACTTCGGATGCGGGAGCTGGTGATGCAGCCCCCTCCGCAAGCGAAACAGACACGGCCGTCGCCACCGATTCAAAAGGTGCAGAGGCCGTAGAAGCAGCAGCGGGCGCAGACGATTCGCTGTCTGCAAGCACGCCGTGGATGATCTTTTTGGGAGGTTTGGGCGCCGGTTTGGTAGCCCTGTTCATGCCCTGCATTTTCCCCATGATTCCGCTGACCGTCAGCTTTTTCACCAAGCAAAGCAAGACCAAAGCCGAAGGCGTTCGCAAGGCCTTGGTGTACGGTTTGAGCATCAACCTCATCTATGTGGGATTGGGCTTGTTGATCACCGTGTTCTTCGGGTCGTCGGCGTTGAACGAATTGGCCACTAACCCGTGGTTCAATCTGGTCTTTTTTGCCCTTTTTGTGGTCTTTGCGATTTCCTTTTTTGGTGCGTTTGAAATCACCCTGCCCAGCTCGTGGGTGAACAAGGCCGACGAGGCCTCCAACAAAGGCGGCTATGCAGGTATCT
>JBILEM010000228.1:0-2664 GCA_044352085.1 Schleiferiaceae bacterium | reverse complement strand
CGGCAGAAACCCAGTAGAGCTGGTTGTACCCCCCGGCTTCGCTGGCCCAGACCAAGGATCCGTCGGGAAGGACTTCCCACTGGTCCGTAACCTCCACATAGGCTGCGTCTTTTTCTTCCAGCCACAAGCGGGGAGCGCCGTCCAGACGTTGGGTGTAGAGCCGCAAGTGGTTCTGCAGTCGGTTCAATACCATAAACGCCAATTCGTTTTTGGGCGTCCACTGCACGCGGGGAAGGTATTCGTATTCCAGCCCGGGCGCCATGGGGGCGACGGTTTGCTTGGAGAGGGAATACGCGTGGAGCGTCACCTTGGAATTGGCTTCGCCCGCTTTGGGGTATTTGAACTTCTGCTGGGAGGGATAAAGCTCGGAACCGTATACATCCATGCTAAAAGAGGCGACGTCGGTTTCGTCGAACCGCAGAAAAGCGAGATTTTCGCTGTTGGGCGACCACCACAGTGCAACGTGAAAGCTGAATTCCTCTTCGTACACCCAATCCGGGGCGCCGTTGATAATGCGGTTGCGCACTCCGTCCGTGGTCACGTCCCTGCGCTCTCCCGTGGCGACGTCAAACAACCAGACGTTGTTGTCTTCCACGTAGGCTACCCATTTGCCGTTGGGGGAAAGTGTGGCATTTTGGACGGGCTTGTCGCCCAATGAAACAAAGGACCGGTCCTTGATTTTGTACAAACCGACTTTGGCGGTGTACGAATGCCGGTAAATGGAGGCCAAGTCGGTTTCCAGCAGGAGGTACTGCTCGTCCGGGCTAAACGTATAGTTCTGAATGGCAAACGGTTGATTTTTACCGGCCTCCAACTCCTTGGACGTGACCAAGACGCCTTTGGACGTCCCGGTAGCGTAGTCGAACTTTTCGATTTGGGTACCGCCCTCGCCCCGCGTCAGTCGGGTGTAGTGAACCCCGTCCGCCATGGACCGCAATCCGTTGATGGATTTGCCGCCAAAGGCATAAACGCCCCAGACGTCGTCCAAGGTAACCGAGCGTGGCTCGGTGGAGGTGTTTTGGGCATAAATCGGCGATACGGCCAGGGTCAAAGCAGCGGCAAAAGCGACCGCCAGCATCTTGGGATAGTGCATACTTTTGTATTCAATGAGCGACGCCGAAGATAATGCAAAATGGGTAGAGGCCCTTCGGGCGGCCTTGCCCAAAGATGCCGTCCGGGTAGACCAACCGGCCCGGGATTCCCATTCCCACGACCAGACCGAGGACCTGCATTTCCTTCCCGACGCTGTGGTTTTTCCTTCGTCTGCGGAGGAAGTTTCCCGGGTGGTGAAGATTGCCATGCAGCACGGTATACCCCTTACCCCCATGGCGGCGCAAACCGGTTTGAGCGGCGGGGCCCTGCCCGTTCGCGGAGGCATTGTGGTTTCCATGGCCCGCCTAAACCGCATTCTGGAGATCGACGAAGCCAATTTTCAAGCCACGGTGGAACCCGGCGTCATCAACCAGGTGTTCCACGAGGCATGCAAAGAAAAAGGCCTTTTTTACCCGCCCGATCCTTCTTCGTGGGGATCCTCCACGATGGGGGGAAATGTGGCCTACAACGCTGGGGGCCCCAAAGCCGTCAAGTACGGCGTGACCAGCGCTTATGTGCTGAACCTCGAAGTGGTGTTGCCCAACGGGGAAATTATTTGGACCGGCGCCAACGTCCTCAAAAATGCCACAGGCTACAACCTCACCCAGTTGTTTGTGGGTTCCGAAGGCACATTGGGCATTGTGACCAAAATTGCGGTGCGCTTACTCCCGTATCCCCGGTTTAGCTTCACCCTGTTGGCTCCTTTTGCCTCCGCCGAAGCGGCCTGTGCAGCAGTTTCCCCCATTTTCTTGGCAGGCATTGTTCCGTCGGGCTTGGAATTCATGGAGCGCGATGCCATCGATTGGACGCTTCGCTACGTGGACGGGGTAAGCATTCCCACCGGTCCGGGCATAGAGGCCCATCTGCTCCTGGAAGTAGACGGAACCGACGAAGAAACGGTGCTCCGCGAAGCCGAGAAATTGGCCGAAGTGGTGGAGGCGCAAGGGGCCCTGGAGGTGTTGTTTGCCCAGACGGCGTCCGAGCGCGATGCCCTGTGGAAACTTCGCCGTCGGGTGGGGGAGGCCGTAAAGTCCCACAGTATCTACAAAGAAGAAGACACGGTGGTGCCCCGGGCGGCCCTGCCCCAATTGCTCAAGGCAATCAAAGAAATGGGCCGGGAATACGGATTCGAGAGTGTGTGCTACGGACATGCCGGTGACGGCAACCTGCACGTCAACATCCTCAAAGGCACCCTGTCCGACGACGAATGGAACGGTCCGCGTTTGAAGGAAGGCATTCGGGCCTTGTTCAAAGCGGTTCGGTCGTTGGGCGGCACCCTCAGCGGGGAGCACGGCATTGGGTACGTGCAACAGGAGTACATGGACCTTGCATTTTCTCCCGCAGCTCTGGATGTTCAAAAAGCCATTAAAAAGGCTCTGGATCCGCACAACCTGATGAACCCCGGAAAAATGGGGTTGGATGCGGCTTACGTCGATTGACTCGATTCCAGCAGACTGGGGCCGTAGTGCGGTTCGTTCCGCTCGTTTTTTGTGGAGTTCAGCCGCAAACGCACCCACTGCACATCGTACCAGGTTCCTAACTTTTGTCCGGCATCTTCGTAACGCGCAAAGG
>JBILEM010000227.1:0-2676 GCA_044352085.1 Schleiferiaceae bacterium | reverse complement strand
AACCAGGGGCGTCTCAATTTGCCGAAAAACAGCGTCCACCCCGGTTTCAATGAGTTTGGGTCGGAACAGTTCAGCCAATTGCCAGGCTACATCTGCATCTTCAGCCGCATAGGTAGTCAAAACGTCAACGGGAATGTCGCGCATGGATTTTTGACGCGGTCCTTTGGGACCAATGAGGCTTTCGATGGAGATGGGCTTGTAGCCCAAGTAGGCTTCAGATAGGGCGTCTAAGTTGTGCCGTTGATCCGGCTGCAGCAGGTAGTGAGCCAGAAGGGTGTCGAAAAGGGGACCGTGGAGCTTGATGCCGTAGTTGAGCAGGACGTGGAGGTCGAATTTTAGGTTTTGCCCTACAATTTCAATGGTTGGGTTCTGAAAAAGGGGTTGAAAGAGCTCCAACCGAGCGCGTGTTTCTTCCCGGTCTGCCGAGAAGGGAACATAGAAGCCGGTATGGGCCTGGTAGCTGAAACTCATGCCTACCAGTTCGGTATGCCGCACGTCCAAGCTTGTGGTTTCGGTATCCAGGCTGATGCTTTTTTGGAGCAACAACTTCTCCACCAAGAGTTTGCACCCGACGGCATCGTCAATGGTTTGGTACAGTTTGGAAGTATTTCCGGCATGGGAAAAGGGGCTTTCAACCGGCGTTTCTTCTGCATCCGGATCGTCGAACAAGGAGGGTCCTTGTGCAGAGAATTTTTTGCTGGAGGCGGGAGCAGAGGGACTTACTGAAGCGTGGGCTGGAGCCGCTTGAGTGGGCGTTGGGGCTTCGTGGCCAGCGGCGCGGTGGGCAGCGCGGAGCAACCGTTCCGTAACGGTTCGGAACTCCAGGCTGGCGCACAGGTTTCGAAAAGCCGTTTCGTCGGCTTGTTCCATCTCCAATTGCTTGGGGTCCAGTTGGATGGGCACATCGGTTAAGATGCGTGCGAGCTGCTTGGACAGGCGGCCCATTTCGGCATTTTCGGCAATTTTTTCGCCGAGCTTGCCTTTGATGGAAGCCGCATTCTCCAGCACGTTTTCCAAGGTTCCGAATTCGGCCAGCAGTTTGGTAGCGGTTTTTTCGCCAACCCCGGGAATCCCAGGTATGTTATCCACGGCGTCACCCATCAGTCCCAGCATGTCCACCACTTGGTCGATGCGCTCGATGCCCCATCGCTCGCAGACTTCGGCCATGCCCCACACTTCGGCGGGAGCTCCTCCTCGTCCGGGTCGGTACATTTTGACGCGTTCGGTGACCAATTGGCCAAAATCTTTGTCCGGGGTCATCATGAAGACTTCAAATCCGGCGGCTTCCGCCTGGTGGGCCAAGGTGCCAATAACGTCGTCGGCTTCGTATCCGGGCACGCCCAAATGGGGAATACGAAGGGCTTCGAGCATTTCGTGGATGTAGGGCACGGCGATTTTGATTCCCTCGGGGGTCTCGTCGCGGTGGGCTTTGTACGCAGGGTAGGCAGCTTCGCGGGCTTCGGAACCACCGATGTCAAAGACGACGGCGAGGTGGCTGGGTTTCTCCTTTTCAAGGACATCCATCAAGGCCAAGGCAAAACCGTAAATAGCGGAAGTGTCTAGCCCGGACGAGGTTAGGCGCGGATTTTTGGCAAAGGCAAAATAGGCCCGGAAAATAAGGGCGTAGGCGTCGAGCAGAAAAAGGCGTTGAGCAGCCATGAAAAGGGATTTGCAACGAAAGTACGGCGGTTTGGGAAAGGGGGCGTGCCCCTGCGGCTTTCAATTTAAGTTGGTCTATCTTTTGCAGGCAATTGCCCGAAGGGCACCCTTGGTTTACCTTTGTTCATTCATGCCTATGCAGTCTACTTCCGCGCCCTTGGTTGTCATCCCGACCTACAACGAATGCGAAAATATTGTCGCAATCGTTGAGGCTGTCATGGCATTGCCCCAGGCCTTTGAGGTATTGGTCGTGGACGACAATTCGCCGGATGGCACAGCTGCTCTTGTCAAAGGGTTGATGGCCGCGCATCCGGGCCGAATTCACCTGGAGGAACGTTCTGGCAAGTCGGGCCTTGGGACCGCGTACATTCACGGATTTCGTTGGGCACTGGCCGCGGGCCATCCGTTTGTTTTCGAGATGGATGCGGATTTTTCCCACGATCCCAAAGATTTGCCCCGCCTGTTGGCTGCATGCCAAGATGGCGCGGATGTTGCCATCGGCAGCCGATATGTCCGGGGGGTGAATGTGGTGAACTGGCCGATGAGCCGTGTTTTGCTCAGTTTTTTTGCGAGCAAGTACGTACAGTTTATTACGGGCATGAAAATCCACGACACCACAGCTGGATTCAAATGCTACCGCCGTGAGGTCTTGGAATCCATGAATTTTTCGGCGATTCGGTTTGTGGGGTACGCCTTTCAAATTGAGATGAAGTTCCGCGCATGGCGAAAAGGATTTACAATTGTAGAAGTGCCGGTCATTTTTACCGACCGAACCGCGGGCCAAAGCAAAATGAGCCGGGGCATTATTCGCGAGGCGGTTTTTGGGGTAATGGCATTAAAAATTTCTAGCTGGTTTACCAAGCCATGACGACACTGATAAAGAATGCCCGGGTGATCAACGAGGGCCGCGTATTTGAGGGCGATATCCTGATAGAAGGAGAGCGCATTGCGCGCATCGACAAAGATTTGACTCCCAAAAACGGGCAGGTGAATGTGTTGGATGTGTCCGGTCAATGG
>JBILEM010000226.1:0-2721 GCA_044352085.1 Schleiferiaceae bacterium | reverse complement strand
CCAGCAATTCTATTTGATAATAGCGACCAACCTCCAGGTTTTCTGGGGTTACTTGGGCGGAGAGGTCTGCGGCTGGGAAAAGAATCCAACCCAATAGCACGGGAAGCAGGCGACGCATCATCGAGTAAACTTTGAAGTACCAAGATACTGCCTTCATGCAGCAAGACGAAGACCATTGGCTTCTTCGGTTTTTGCATTTATTGCTAAAATACAGTTAGCAATTTGCATTTTTTGCGTTTTGTTTTTTGCAGCAACGTGCCGACCTTCGTTCAAAACACCCTGTATATGCCTTGGACCGAGCCCTTGGAGCGCTTTATGCGCTCTTTATCCCCGTTACCCACTGGCATGCGTTGGATCCTTATTGCAGGGATTTTGGGTGCAACCGGCTGTGCGAAGTTGCCCGTTTACGAGCCCATCGAAGTGCACCTGCGCGCCAATCCACCCTTGGAACCCGAAATATTCAACCAAGGAACCTGGAGTTTGGAAGGGCAAACCTTGGCTTTTTCCCTGCGGGAATACCATTTTTGGGACGACGGAGGTGCAGGCAAGAATTTCACCGATGAACTGGTGCGCAGCCAAGAGATGCAGTACCGCTTGGAACTAAAGAACAATACCTCGGCCGACAACGTGGAAGTTCGCGTCGACCTGGTTCATTACGGAGATACCGTTTGGAGCGGCATCCACCACCTTCGGGACTCAACCGTTGGCACCCCCTGGTACCAGGACACCAACGCAAACAAAGTCGTCCGGTTTATTTGGAATTGACCCGATAACCGCAGGGGTGGTTTCTGTCCCACCCGTCGTTGGAGGATTCGAGGTATGCGTATTTCAAGCCGGTGACCGAGGGTTCCATCAAAAGCGCTGCGTATACCCAAACAACGGAAAGGGAATCCAATCGCCGCTTGAGTTTACCACGGTGCAGACCGCAAAATCCCAGCTGCTGGTTGGGCGGATGTTGCGCCCATAGAACATACCGATAGTGGAGCTCTCGGTGTACGGGATGACCGTGCCGCCAGACCACGTATCGTACTCGTTGTACATCAATTGGTAAAATTCACCTCCGATTAACCAGTTGCGAGCCACGCGGTGGGAGCCGGCTACATACACCGTGGGATAGTCGGACCATGCATTGATGCCGTAATTAAAGAGGCCCCCGTCGTACAGCCACCCCAAACCGGCCGTGATTTGGGACTCCGCGCCGCCGTAGGTGTATACCGCAAAGGGCAGTGCACCGGAATTGTTGTATTCAAAGTCTTCAAACGTAACGAGACCAATGGCCCCCACCGCCACGTGGTGTTTCTCTGTTAGCGATACCCCGTATTTGAAGTTGGGCAAGAGCAAGGGAAATCCGGCTAACGACGAAAACAATCCAAACCCCATCCCTGCAGAGAGGTTATCGGTAATGCCCAATTGGAACGTGTTGGCCTCCAGCCACAAGTTGTTCCAATACAGCTCTTTTTTTCGCTGAGGTATGGCGGAGGGACCAAACACATAGCGGCTGTAGTGGGGAGAAGCAAACATTCCGCCCTTGCCGAGCACTTGCAACTTGGCTCGGCTCACCGCTTTGCGGTAAAATTTGTCGGGACCCGATACCAGGTTGGTGATGTAAATAAACTCGGCATCCAAGGAGTCCAATTGGCCGGTGCGGTTGGAACCGTCGACCAATTCAAAGCGGTACACCTGGCCAAGAACGAGCTGGTCGGCAGAGGCGATGGTTTGGGCGCGAAGCATTCCATTGAAAACAAATGCAAGCGCGAAGAGCAGGATTCTGTTGGCCATAATCGGTGAAATTTTGTACTCACAAGATAATTCAAAATGACGGCCCAACTGGTTTTTTTGCTTGTCTTTTTTAGGAAATTCCGCAAAATCGCTCGTTCCTTTTACGGCCAAATCAGAAACAAATAATTTTTCTCCATGTGCTCGCCTGCGCAAATTTTACGACCTTGGCATAAACCAACGAATTGCTCCCATGCGCACCCCACTTGTCTTTTTGGCCCTTGTTTCCCTATTCGTCGTCGCATGCCAAGAGGAGTACACCGAAACGCCGGTCTTGGTGCATATTCGGACGGTTCCAGGATTAAAACCTGCTGATTACAACGCTCAGACGGGGCAAGACTTGTCTTTCTCCCTGAGAAACATGTTTACCTGGTACCAAGGGGGAGCCGTTTTTTCGGTATCGGAAACGGTATACGAACAAATCGACCTAAAATACCAGTTGGTTTTGACCGATCTCAGCCGAACAGCGGGCGGATTTAAGGTGCAAGTGGATATCACCCACTTGGGAGATACCGTCCATTCGCAAATCCACACCCTTGCGGACACGTTGGGAATTTGGAATGACCCTTCCCGATCGGCATCGGGTTCGTTCCGGATCCGCTAAGTCCAAGGAGCTGGCTTGGCATTAGCCCTTCTGCCGCTCCGCGGATGGAGGCGCAATTCTCCCTTCGGGAAAAGCGGGACACCCCGGTGCCCGTCGTACCTTTGAGGTACATGAAACCCATTACCTTAGGCCTGCTCTGCGAGCGAAAAACGCCGGTGGACCGGCGGGCTGTCCTCACCCCTTCCCAATGCGCTGCCTTGTTGGACAACCGGGTGGTCGAACGCATTTTGGTGGAACCCAGCGACGTTCGGATTTTTCCAGATTCCGACTACGTGCAAGTCGGTTGCGTACTCACGCCAGATTTGTCCGAAGCCCATTATTTGCTGGGGGTCAAAGAGGTC
>JBILEM010000028.1:0-10031 GCA_044352085.1 Schleiferiaceae bacterium | reverse complement strand
CAGGACGACCGCCCCGTAAATGACCAAAAGTGCGTAGTGAGCAAACATGCGAATGCAAAGGTATTAAATTCCTACCAAATCAGTAGGATATACCCCTTGCCCCGCTAGGACGTGCCCCGTCAGCCCACCCCAAGGCACTGCAGACAAAACCTCCACCCCCCTTTCCACACCGGTTGCTTGAATAACCATTCGGACCGACTAAGTAGCCATGGTGCTTGCTATATCAACCACTCACCTGCCTCGCCGGCTGTTTTCTGCCTGCTATAACGACCATTGTGCATGCTTTACCGGCAAGCCCTGCCGGGATATCAAGCACCTAAAAAAGTTAATCCCCTGCCAATCAACCCCCTGCAAAATTCCAAATGCGTGGATCGCCGCAAATCCCCTAAATTCGCATCCAACACCGCTATGAAAAAGAATCTCCCCCTCTACCTCCTCACCGGCCTCTTCCTCCTCGTCTACACCGCCATCTTCGACACCAAGATTGATTTGGGCGGCGACAACGCCGGCTACTACATCCTCGGCAAAGCCCTCAACTCCGGCGCCGGATACACCGACATCCACCTCCCCGAACAGACCCCGGCCAACCACTTCCCCCCGGGATACCCCGCTTTGATGGCCGTTTTCATGTTCCTTAGCGACGGCTTCGTCTTCCTCAAAGCCGTCAACGGAGCCCTCTTTCTCGCCACCGTCCTCCTCCTCTACAAACTCTTCGAACGCACCGTCGGCAACCCCACCTTTGCCTTCCTCGCTGCCGCCTTCACCCTCCTCAACGGACACCTCCTGCGCAGCTCCACCATCATGATGAGCGAAGTCCCCTTCCTCTTCTTCTCCGTCCTGGTTTTGACCGCCCTGGTCCGCTGGGAAAGCGACGAAAAACCCTTCTGGAAATCCCCGGTTTTTTGGGCCATGGTGGTTCTCAGCGTCATCTCCTACCACATCCGAACTGCTGGCATTGCCCTCGTAGGCGCCGTCGGCCTCTACCTGCTTTTTCAAAAGCGCTGGGTCCCCGCCGTCGCCTACGGCGCCGGCTTCCTCGCCCTCAGCCTCCCGTGGTACCTCCGTGGCAAAGCCCTCGGCGGCAACGGCTACCTCCAACAGCTCTTCCGAGTCAACCCCTACCGACCCGAAGAAGGACTCCTCGACGGCAGCGGCTGGGTGGACCGCATCGTCGCCAACGCTACCCGTTACCTCACCCAAGAAATCCCCAACGGGTTTTTCCCCGCCTACGAAGTCTCCTACCAAGACGAACAGCTGATTTCGTACCCCGTCCTGGGGCTGGCCCTGCTGGCGCTCATCGTCTGGGGCGCCCTCCGCATGCCCAAATTGCGCTCCCTCTACGCCGGGTACTTGGCCTCCAGCGGCGTGATCTTCCTCCTCTGGCCCGACGTATGGTTTGGCGTCCGTTTTTTGCAGCCCCTGATTCCCTTTGCCGGATTCGCAGCCTTGGTCGGCGCGTGGGACCTCCTCCAGCGTTTGTCCCAAAAGACCTCCATCGGGCTGTTGGCCCAGCCGGCCGTCCTGGCCCTTTTCTTGCTTCCCGCCTTCGGTAAGGCCACCACCGTCCAAGACCCCGTCAGCAACCACCCCTGCATTTTGGCCCAGGTCAAAGCGTCCAAGGAACCGCACCTGTCCAACTTCAACAACTACTTCCACCTGGGCTCCTACGTGCAGCAAAACACCCCCGAGACCGCGGTCATTTGCACCTACAAACCGGCACTTTTCTACCTCTACGCCAACCGAACCTGCACCAAATTCGAATCTTCCACCAATCCCGACGAAGTCATCGCTGGCATGGAGCGGTCGGGGGTAACCCACGTCGTGATCGACCAAATGGGCTATGCCTCTGTGGGTCGGTACCTGGTGCCTGCCGTGCAGCAGCGTCCCGAACGTTTCCGTCTGGTTCTGCAATTGCCCAACCCGGACACGTATTTGTTGGAATTGTTGCCGGCTAAATCCGCGGCACCTGCAACTCCTGCGCCGGCTGGTGCCCAAGGAACGAAGCCGTAAGCGGCCTGCAGTCGTTTGTTAGCCGCCTGATGCTTGCCGACCAGCTGCTTGCGATCCGCCTGTAACCGCCGCCTTCGGGCACCGGCCGGGCCTCAGGTCCGCGCAAAGGCGACCAAGAGGGCATAATCACCCCGGTCGGCCTGGCGTAAACACTGCAAATAGGTAGAGCGCGTTTCGGCGTCTGATTGGAATCACTCCTTCACCCACCGAACGGCGTCCGCCCCGCGGCGGAACCAATACACCCCAACGGGCCACAGGCGGGTGTCCACCTCGAGAACCGTGTCCTCGGAAGCTGGAGCCGTCCACATCGTCCGGCCCAGGAGGTCGGTTGCGGTCCAGTCGCCGGGCGCGCTGCGCGCGCCCTCTGGCCCGTGCAGCACCACCCGGTCTTGCCCCGGATTGGGATAGGCCACCAAACCCGGAGCAGGGGCCTCGTCGTCGTCCAGCCCAAGGCGGTAAGACAGGCGGATGTCGTCCAGGTAGAGGTTGTTGCCGCCTCCGTTGATGGACTCAAAACGCACCATCACCTCGGGGGCCGCCGCCGCTCCTGCAGACAGCACCACACTCAGTTCTTTCCAGTCCGTGGGCTGGGGAATGTAGCCCACCGATGCGTACAAATTGGCCGTGGTGTTGAGTTGGAACGTGGTCACAATGCGCTCCAAATTCCAAGTGGAACCGCAGTCCGCGCTGGTGTAAATCCGCAGCTGGTCGGTGTTTCCAGCCAGTTTTTTCGCAAAAGCCACCCAAAACTTCAATACCAAGGTGCCCGTCCCGCCGGTGGCCACAGGCGCGGAGGTCAAAAAGTCTCCGCCGCCGGGAGATTTGACGTCGAAGTGCCGCAACCGCACAGACCGGGCGCCGCTGTGGGCCGCGGCCGTGGTAGACTCCCACCCAATCTTGTCGCCGCTTTCTTCCACCGTCCACTGCTTGTTGGGCAGCACATTTTCCATCGTCCAGCTGGGGGCGACGACGGGCGGAGCGGTTGCCGGGTGCACCGTGATGTAGGCGTCGCGGGTGACCGTCGAGGAACCGTCGGAATTGCTGACATTCAACTCGACCTTGTACTGACCGGGCTGCGTAAACCGAACCTTCGGATTGCGGGTCATCAAATGAAACTGGTTGTTCTGGTAAGCGTCCATGAGGGTCCAGTGGTAGAACAACGGTTTGTAGCCAATCGCCAATTCCGTGAACTGGACGGAGTCACCGGCACAGACGAAACGACGGTCCGACTTCCAATCGGTAACAGGGATGCAGGTGGGCAAAGGCACCGTGGCGCCTGTGGCCACCAGGTTGGAAGGTGCTGTTAGCGAACCCCGCAGGTTGAACGAGTTGAGCACCGCCCAAGCGCGGGAACGCTGGTCCAACGTAAAGGTGTTCATGCAGTTGTCATTGGAATAATCCATGTAATTCTCCAGCATGTCGGGCAAATCCGGGACGTCGTTGGTGCAGGTGTTCTGGGTTTTGTTGCAGCCGTCGGACGCGCTCACCACCGGAGGGGTGTCTCCGCATTGATCGCCGCCGTTGCAGCCGCCCTGGAAGGTGTGGTACAAATTGAAGTAGTGTCCGGCTTCGTGGGTGAGGGTGCGTCCGTTGCTGACCGCTGTGCCGCTGGCGCCCATTTGGTCGTGGCGGATCACAATCCCGTCCTGCGTCAAGGGAATTCCGTTGTAGGGGAAGGCCGAATACCCCAAAACCACCACGCCGGGCTGCGTGCCCGCCAGGTCAATGTCCCGGACGATCCAAATGTTGAGGTATTTTTTGTTGTCCCACCCAATCACGCTTTTCACGTTGTTGCTCGCAGCCAACGTCAACGGGGTTTGGGTGCGCGTGATTCCGTTGGTGCATTTGCCTGCGGGGTCCACCTTCGCCCGCACAAATTCAATGTTCAAATCCGCTGCGCGCGCGGTGAAAATCGATCGAAGCTGACCGGCATCGCTGTTCAACCGACGAAAATCCTTGTTCAACCGCACCAAAGCGTCCTCAATCTGCGCGTCCGAAATGTTGTCGGTTTGGTCGTAGTACATCACGTGGAAGACCACGGGGATGGTGTAGATGGCCTCGGGGGTGTTTTGGTCCAGTCCGGGGCGCTGGGCAATCCACCTGCCTATTTCGGCGTCCGTGGCTGCTCGTCGTTCCTCAAAACCCGCCAGCGTTGCATGGTATTCATCTGTTCCACAGTGGCGCTGGGACTGGCCATAGCCCGACAGAGGAAGCAATGCCATCCCGACGGAGAGCACGGCGAACAATCCGCTTTTAATCCAAACCAACAGCCGGTTGGATAGGGAAGGGGTGGGGAGGGTGTGTGCCACGACGCGTATATAAAGGAGAATGAAAAAGGAGACCGAAGGTAGGTATCAAAAGCCGTGCCCCCAAGAGCGCCTTGCGTTTTCCGTGGACCTCGGGCGCATCGATTGGTGCGGGAATTTGCCCCAAAAAACGACCTGCGGTGGCCGTCCTACCCGGCTTTTAAGCCCGACTTTATTCGGAGGAAAGGCCCTCTCCACCGAGCACCCACATTTTTTAAACCGACAGGTGTTGGTAAATCCCAAAAAGTCTTCGTATCTTCGCAGCCCCATAAAAAGACCCCATAAGAAAGTGGACTCGTTAAGCTATAAGACCCTCTCCGCCAACAAGGCGACGGTCACGAAAAATTGGCTCGTTGTGGATGCCGAAGGTCAAACCCTTGGACGCATGGCGTCACAGGTCGCCAAACTCATCCGTGGCAAGCACAAAACTTCCTACACCCCGCACGTAAATTGCGGTGATCACGTCATTGTGATCAATGCCGACAAGATTGCCCTTTCTGGAGCAAAAATGGAGGATAAGAAGTACGTACGCTATACGGGCTACCCCGGTGGTCAGCGCTTTTCTACGCCAGCCAGCGAAATGAAGCGCAAGCCAACCCGCGTGGTGGAAGAAGCGGTTCGCGGCATGTTGCCCAAGAATCGCCTCGGTCGTGCGTTGTTCAACAGCCTGCATGTATTTGCCGGTGGTGAGCACACCCACGAAGCACAAAAGCCTACTGTCGTCAACCTGAACGAAATTTTCTAAGCGATGTCTCAAACGCACGCCATCGGTCGCCGCAAGACCTCTGTTGCACGAGTTTACATTAAGCCCGGCAACGGCACCGTCCTCATCAACAACCGCGACCTGAAGAACTACTTCGGTACCGCCGCTCTGCAGTACAAGGTCTTGCAGCCTTTTGCATTGACCAACTTGGTAGACCAGTACGACGTGAAGGTGAACGTAGAAGGCGGTGGCATCACCGGCCAAGCGGAAGCCATTCGCATGGCCATCAGCCGCTGCTTGGTAACCATCAACGGCGAGAATCGTCCGATGTTGAAGCCCGAAGGTTTGTTGACCCGCGACCCGCGCATGGTAGAACGCAAGAAGTTCGGTCAGAAGAAGGCCCGCAAGCGCTTCCAGTTCTCCAAGCGTTAATCGACGCCCTTTTTTATCGGTTTGTTTAGTATCCAAACCGGTGCGACTCGGAGGTTTCTCCGGCTACCCATCGGTTGTTTTTTGTGAATGTAAACCCAATCCCCATGGCCCAAACGCCAGACATCCAAACCCTGCTCGACGCAGGCGTACACTTCGGTCACTTGACCCGCAAGTGGAATCCCAGCATGGCTCCCTATATCTTTATGGAGCGCAACGGGATCCACATCCTGGACTTGAACAAGACCCAGCGCAAATTGGCAGAGGCGACCGACGCCATGGCCAAGATCGCCGGAAGCGGCCGCAAAATCTTGTTTGTTGCCACCAAGAAGCAAGCCAAAGAAACGGTTTCTGAAACCGCAAAAGCATTGAACATGCCTTACATCACCGAGCGCTGGCCCGGTGGTATGTTGACCAACTTCGTGACCATCCGCAAGGCCATCAAGAAGATGACCAACATCGACAAGATGAAGGCCGATGGTACATTCTTGACGCTTTCTAAGCGCGAGCGCCTGCAAGTGGATCGCCAGCGCGCCAAGCTGGAGAAGAACTTGGGTTCGATTGCGGACATGAGCCGCCTTCCCGCTGCTTTGTTCGTGGTAGACGTAATGCGCGAGCACATCGCCGTTGCGGAAGCACGCAACTTGGGCATCCCCGTATTCGCTATGGTGGACACCAACAGCAACCCGCATTTGGTGGATTTTGTGATCCCGTCCAACGACGACGCAACCAAGTCCATCTCTTTGATCATGAACACGGTTTCTTCCGGTATCCGCGAAGCCCTTTCCAACCGCAAGGAGGAGAAAGAAAAGTCTGGCAACGACAAGTTGGCCAAGAAGGCTGCGCAAGCTGGAGAATAACACAGATTTAATGGCGCGGCCCTCGGGCCGCGCCTCTTTTTACCCCAACTTTCCCTGCGCAAAGGGCACCCCAAACGGAGGTGCCGCAGGAACCCACTCCCCTTTCACGTAAAAAACACAAAAACATGGCTATTACTGCTGCCGACGTAAACAAGCTGCGCCAAATCACGGGTGCAGGCATGATGGACTGCAAAAACGCCTTGGTTGAGGCCAACGGTGATTTTGAGCAAGCCATTGACAACCTCCGTAAAAAAGGTCAGAAGATCGCTGCCAAGCGTGCCGACCGCGACGCCACCGAAGGCGCGGTAATTGCAAAGGCCAACGCCGACGCAACCCGCGGCGTGGTGATCTCCTTGAACTGCGAGACCGACTTCGTTGCCAAAAACGACAGCTACTTGGCCTTGGCCAACCAGCTGGCCGATGCCGCCCTGGCCGGCTTCCCCGCCACCAAGGACGAATTGTTGGCTCTTCCTTTTGAAAACGGCACGATTGCCGACAAATTGACGGAGCAAACCGGTGTCATTGGCGAGAAGATTGAAATCGCTTTCTACGAGAAAGTAGAAGGTCCTTTCGTTGCTACTTACATCCACTCCAACAACAAGTTGGCTACGGCGGTGGTTCTGACGGCGTCTGCGCCCGAGGCCGGTCGTGACGTAGCGATGCAAGCCGCTGCCATGAACCCCGTCTCTTTGAACAAGGACAGCGTTCCGGCCGAGGTTTTGGAGCGCGAGTTGGAAATTGCACGCGAGCAAATCCGCCAAGAAGGCAAGCCCGAGGAGATGGTCGAGAAGATCGCTCAAGGCAAGCTGAACAAGTTCTTCAAGGAGAGCACTTTGGTGGAGCAAGAATTCATCAAGGACAGCAAGATGACGGTTGCGCAGTACCTGGACAGCGTTCAGAAGGGCTTGGCCGTTACCGACTTCCGTCGCGTAGGCTTGGGTATTTAATTGAGTTACTTTTGTGCGAGAAGGGGGGCGGAAGCCCCCCTTTTTTTGTACCCGGCGGGTAAGGATCTGGGAATGAGGGGTGAGCGCGCGCCGAGTGCTCGAAAAAGCCCGCAAAATGCGCGTTTTCGGTCGATTTATCGCCCAAAACGGCCGAAAAAGCAGGCACAACGGTGCTTTTATCAAGCACATTGGTGCGTATTTCGAACCGAATGGTTCGTAAGTCGTCCAGATGAGACGACCGTCGTCGTTGCATGGCGTGGGGAAGGGGTCGTATCTTTGGGAATTGATGAAGTACAAGCGAATCCTCCTGAAGCTCAGCGGCGAAGCGCTGATGGGCTCCCAGTCGTACGGCATAGAGCCGGCGCAATTGCAAACCTACGCCCGTGAAATTAAGGCCGTTGTGGAACTCGGCGTCCAGGTCGGCATTGTTATTGGCGGCGGCAATATTTTCCGCGGTATGGAAGGCGCCGGCAAGGGCATGGACCGCGTCCAGGCCGACTACATGGGCATGCTCGCTACCATGATCAACGGGCTGGCTCTCCAAGGTGCGCTCGAGTCGGAAGGCGTATTTACGCGTTTGCAATCGGCTATTGAGATGGACAAGATTGCCGAGCCCTTTATCCGACGTCGGGCCATTCGCCACTTGGAAAAGAACCGTGTCGTGATCTTCGGCGGAGGCACGGGCAACCCCTATTTCACCACCGACACGGCCGCCACGCTGCGCGCCATCGAAATTGAGGCCGACGTCATCCTAAAGGGCACCCGGGTGGACGGCATCTATACAGCTGATCCTGAGAAAGATGCCACTGCCACAAAGTACGACACCCTGACCTTCTCCGAGGTCTACGAAAAGGGCCTAAGCGTCATGGATCTCACCGCCTTCACGCTTTCCAAGGAAAACGAGCTTCCCATTGTGGTGTTCGACATGAATGCCCCAGGTAATTTGACGCGCGTCGTGCGGGGCGAGGTCGTCGGCACGTTGGTGGATCCGCGGGGGTAAGGCAAACCTCCCTAGTAGTTTTTGTAAATATTTGACATTTAAGCGGTTGGAATGAATAATTCCAGCCGCTTTGCTTTTTGGGTGGGCGTGTATTGTGGGGACCTGGGTACGGCGGGGGTGTCGATATGTGAACCATTTGGCTTGCTTTAGCGACCAATATGTTTGATTTACGCACCATTGTGCTTGTTATACCGGTTGTTTTGGTCGGTATTTCGTCCGTTTTTGGCCCCAGGGATTTTGGAAATACCAGAATTGCAGCAACTTAGCAGAAAAAGCTGCGTCGCGCACAGAAAAATCGCCCCACCAACCCCAATACTCAATTAAATTTGTCCCATGGAAGACGACATCCAACTCATCAAAGACTCCGTTGTTGAAGACATGAACAAGGCCATCTCCCACCTGGAGAAAGCCCTGCTGAAAATTCGCGCCGGCCGGGCCAACCCGGCCATGCTGGAAGGCGTGCGCGTCGACTACTACGGAGCCATGACCCCGTTGTCCCAAGTGGCGAACATCAATACCCCTGACGCCCGGACCCTGCTGGTGCAGCCGTGGGAGAAGAAGCTTATTCCGGACATCGAGCGCGCCATCATCAACGGCAATTTGGGCTTTAATCCCATGAACAACGGCGATGCCATCATTATCAATATTCCGCCGCTCACCGAAGAACGCCGTCGTGGCTTGGTGAAGATGGCCAAGGAGGAAGGCGAAGATGCCAAAGTGAGCATTCGCGCGGCGCGTAAAGACGGCATGGACGAGACCAAGCGCCTGGAAAAGGACGGCTTGCCCGAAGATATGGCCAAGGATTTGGAAAAGCAGATCCAGGATCTGACCAACGCCTATGTGGCCAAAATTGAAGCCCACATCACCGAGAAGGAGGCCGAAATCATGACCGTTTAAGGCCGTGGCGGATTCGGAGGGTCGTTCGGTGAAGCCGATCTCGGAGGAGATCAAGCAGTCGCATTTTGAGAGCGACCACCAACGGGCCGTCTTGAATTTGCTGTTTACCTACGGCTGGCTGAAGGAGCAATTGGCCCTTTGGCTGAAGCCGTATGGTCTTACAGCCCAGCAATTTAACGTGTTGCGCATTCTCCGAGGCCAGCACCCCGAAGCCGTCACTACGTGGGAAATTCGCGACCGCATGCTGGACAAAATGAGCGATACGTCGCGCTTGGTGGACCGTCTGGCGAAGATGCAGGTGGTGGACAAATGCACCAACTCCGGCGACCGTCGCTTGGTGGATGTTCGGATCAACGACCGCGGTTTGGAGCTGCTGGCCCGCATCGACGTGGACCATAATGCCCCGTTTGACCGCATGAAGGGGGCCATAACCGATGAGCAAGCCCAGGTTTTGAGCGATCTACTGGACCGGTTGCGGGCTTGTTGAGCCGCGCTTGGCTTGAGCCGCGCTCGTTTACCCCGCCATGCCGCGGATGTGCGCCAATAGCGCCGACGTGCTGACGTCGTGGTTGCCCGCAGGGCCGTCGCCTTCCAGATCGGGCAGGATTGCATTGGCCATCTCCTTGCCCAGTTCGACGCCCCATTGGTCGTAGGAGTAGACGTTCCACACGTGGCCTTGGAAGAAAATTTTGTGTTCGTAGAGCGCGATCAGCGCGCCCAGCGCATAGGGGGTGAGGGCGTCGAATAGGAGCGTTGACGTGGGTCGGTTGCCTTCGAACACCTTGTAGGGGGTTGCGGCCGTGGGTCGGCCCAAGGCAAGGGCCTTGGTTTGCGCCAAGAAGTTGCTCAACAGTTTGGCGTGGTGCGCGTGCAGCGGGT
>JBILEM010000225.1:0-2741 GCA_044352085.1 Schleiferiaceae bacterium | reverse complement strand
GAAGGCGAGCGTTTCAACATGCCTTTGGAGCGCAAGGCCCCGGGGGTTATTTACCGCCAGCCGGTAAACGAGCCGCTTCAAACGGGTATCAAGGCCATCGACGCCATGATTCCTGTCGGACGTGGTCAGCGCGAATTGATCATCGGTGACCGCCAAACGGGTAAGACCACGGTGGCCATTGACACCATCTTGAACCAAAAAGAATTCTACGACAAGGGTGAACCGGTTTATTGCATTTACGTTGCTGTAGGCCAAAAGGGTTCAACGGTAGCTGCCTTGGCCAAGAACTTGGAAGAGAAAGGCGCCATGCCCTACACGGTGATTGTGGCGTCCAACGCTTCTGATCCTGCCCCGATGCAGTTTTACGCTCCTTTTGCGGGTGCTGCCATTGGCGAGTACTTCCGCGATACCGGTCGTCCCGCTTTGATCATTTACGATGATTTGTCCAAGCAGGCTGTGGCCTACCGCGAAGTGTCGTTGTTGTTGCGCCGTCCTCCAGGCCGCGAAGCCTACCCAGGAGACGTTTTTTACCTGCACAGCCGCTTGCTCGAGCGCGCCGCCAAGATCATCAAAGACGACACCATTGCCTCTCAGATGAACGACCTGCCGCCTTCTTTGCAAGGCAAGGTCAAAGGGGGTGGTTCTTTGACGGCATTGCCCATCATCGAAACCCAAGCCGGTGACGTATCCGCTTACATCCCTACCAACGTTATCTCCATCACCGATGGCCAGATTTTCTTGGAGGCCGACTTGTTCAACTCCGGCGTGCGTCCGGCCATCAACGTAGGTATTTCGGTATCTCGTGTAGGGGGATCGGCGCAGATCAAGCCCATGAAGAAAGTAGCCGGTACCTTGAAGTTGGACCAGGCGCAGTACCGCGAATTGGAAGCGTTTGCGAAGTTCGGATCCGACCTCGATGCGGCTACCATGAACGTCATCAACAAAGGCCGACGCAATGTTGAAATCCTCAAGCAGACGGTCAACGACCCCATGAGTGTGGAAAAGCAGGTAGCTATTATCTACTTGGGTACCAAGGGCATGTTGAACTCCGTACCGGTTGAGAAAATCAAGGCGTTTGAAGTGGCTTTCTTGTCTGTGATGGAGTCCAAACACGCGGACACGTTGGAAGCACTGCGCAAAGGCGCTTGGGGCGACCAAGAAATCGCGACCATTGAGGCTGTTGCCAAAGACGTATTGCCCGGTTACACCGCCTAATTCCAAGACGCATGGCCAACCTGAAAGAGCTCCGCAATCGGATTGCATCGGTTTCCAGCACCATGCAGATCACGTCGGCCATGAAAATGGTTTCGGCGGCCAAGTTGAAGAAGGCACAGGATGCGGTAACGCAAATGCGTCCGTATGCTGTTAAACTGAATGCCGTTTTGACCAACGTGAGCGCTACGTTGGATGCAGCCGAGAATCCCTTTGCCGTTGAGCGTTCGGTTCGGCGCATTTTGGTGATCCCGGTAAGCTCCAACCGCGGCTTGTGCGGTGCTTTTAATACCAATATTTTCAAGGCCACCCGAGCCCTGCTTGCTTCGTACGAAAACCAGGGCGCAAGCGCTGAGGTTTGGAGCGTAGGCAAAAAGGCCAGCGACCCTTTCCGTAAGGTGGATTTGGTGACACGCGAGTTCAATTCCACCATGGGCGCCGTTTCTTTTGCAGGAGCGGAAGAAATTGGAAAGCAAGCCATGGAGGCCTTTACTACCGGCCAAGTGGATGCCGTGTACGTGGTGTACAACCGCTTCA
Source organism: Schleiferiaceae bacterium (assembly GCA_044352085.1). Taxonomy (GTDB): domain Bacteria; phylum Bacteroidota; class Bacteroidia; order Flavobacteriales; family Schleiferiaceae; genus CAMDTE01. Next base: position 992 of record JBILEM010000225.1, on the reverse strand, counting down.
AGAACGCGGCGATGCAAGAGGTTATGACGGAGCAAGTGCTTCCCATTGCCCCACCAGCTGCTGACGCGGTTTCCCAAAGCGACTACCTCTACGCGCCCAGCAAGGAGGAAATCCTCTTGGACTTGATTCCAACCACCATCAAGATTCAGATTTTCAAAGCGTTGTTGGATTCTGTGGCTTCGGAGCATGGAGCCCGAATGACGGCCATGCACAAGGCGACGGACAACGCAAACTCCATGCGTTCCGAGCTCCGCCTGCAGTACAACAAAGCCCGCCAAGCTGCTATTACCAACGAAATCCTGGAGATCGTTGCCGGCGCAGAGGCATTGAACGGCTAATGGCGCAGTTGTTGCATCTTTGTGAGGCATGAAAAGGCCTCGAATTCGTTTTTCATTACGTGGCCAGGTATCCCTGGCCATGTTTGTTTTGGTGCTGGTGAGTTTTGCAGCCACTGGCCTGGTCAGTTTTTGGCACTTTAGCGAAGAGCGAAAAGAGTACCACCGCGACCGCCTGGTCCGAAAAGAAGGGGCCATCGAAGCCCACATTGCGCACGAATTGGAGCGCCGCATTCCGCACGGAATTCAAGCCGATTCCCTTCCTCGCATTTTGAGCGATGAACTGTGCCACATTGCGGCCATTCACCGCATGGATTTGGGCCTTTATTCGCTGGAGGGGGAAATGGTGATTTCCTCCAATCCCACATTGCTGTACGACAGCATTTTGCCCTTGCGCTTGAGCCCGGAGCTGATGGCCACCCGCTCCAGCAAGGAGTGGGTGTCTTGGCCCATAGACAGCGGCGAGGTCATGGCGCAGGTGACAGAAGTAACCAATTCCGTGGGCGAGCCCATGGCCATCATGGTGCTTCCTTACCAGAATTTTGAACAAATCCCCCCGCAGGACAAGAAGTTCTATGCCGCTTTGGCGGTGCTGCATTTGCTGTTGTTTATGGGCGCGGCCTATTTGTCGTTTTGGCTCTCCCGCAACATCATGCG
>JBILEM010000027.1:0-10083 GCA_044352085.1 Schleiferiaceae bacterium | reverse complement strand
CTTCCAGCGCCATGCCGCGTGAGCCCTTGATCAAGACCGTACGGCCCGCAAAGGAGGCTTCCTGAAGCGCTTGATGGGCTTCGTCGGTAGTTGGAAATGTTTGCACGTTGCCGTTTGTTTTGCACCCGGCATAATGCGCCCCGACGGTCCAAACATCCAGGTGGGGGGCCTCCTGAGCCAGCCAGTCCAAAATGGCTTGGTGTTCCGTTGCCGCCCATTCGCCCAATTCAAACATATCTCCCAAAATAACCATCGGTTTTTGCAAGTCCGACCGGTGGGCGAAGGCTTGGAGGGAGGCCAGGGTGCTGCTGGGATTGGCGTTGTACGCATCCAACAGTACCCGGTTCTTGGCCGTCTCGCGCCATTCTGCTCGGTTGTTTTGCGGTACATATCCTGCAATGGCCTTCGCGCACCGGTCAGCGGGCAAGTTCAACCACTGTCCCAGGGCCATGGCCGCGGCCAAGTGCGTCTTTTGAAAAGTACCCGTTAGGTGGCTGTGCACAGCCGTTCCCCGGGCCTCAATTTGGGCGAACCCATTTTTGTCGGAGGGCAAGGACGTATATTCCATCTGGAGCGCACGTTCAGAGGACCCATTTTCCCCAAAAAAGAAGCGATTCAACCCTTCCGACTGGCGCAACTGTTCTTTGTCGTCCGCGTTGACCAAGGCAACCCCCTCCCATTCCCGCAACCGGTGGTACAATTCGGATTTTCCTTTGATCACGCCTGCAACGCCCCCAAAGCCTTCTAAATGCGCTTTTCCGTAGTTGGTGATGTACCCCAAATTGGGCCGCGCCATACCCGCCAATTCGTGGATTTCACGCTGGTGGTTGGCGCCCATTTCCACTATAGCGACGTCGTGTTCGGGCTTCAATTGGAGAAGGGTAAGCGGTACCCCAATGTGGTTGTTCAAATTCCCTCGGGTGGCCCAAACGGACAGGGAGCTCCCGGCCACTCGGGCAAACAGTTCTTTGGCGGTGGTTTTGCCATTGCTTCCCGTCAGTCCGACGACCGTTTTTCCCCAGGCCCGGCGGTGATAGGTTGCCAAGGCCTGCAGGGCCTGCAAGACATCGGGTACCAGAATCCGATTGGGCCCATTGGCATATTCGGGACGGTCCACTACCACCGCCTTAGCGCCCAGATCCAATGCCTGGTCTACAAAGCGGTGTCCATCGAAGCGTTCTCCGCGCAAGGCAAAAAACAGGCACCCGGGCTCCAGGGTTCGGGAGTCGATTTGGACGCCGGTGGACGACAAGAAAAGGGTGTGGAGTTCGGAGGTTTCCATGGTACAAAGGTGCAAAAAGGGTGCGCAAAAAAAATGCCACCCGGGGGTGGCATTTTTGAAAAGGAGTTCGCGATTACATGCGGTAACGACGGAAGGTCTTGCGCTTGACTTCCTTGCTGCGCTTGGTACGCTTGCTGGAGTCGTTCTGGAAGCCAACGCGGTCCATGGCGCAACGGAAACCGAGGTCGTCGGTGGCTTGGTCTTGCTCCAAGTAACGACGGGTTCCGGGGCTCAACCAGTAGGCGCGGTCCTTCCAAGAACCTCCCTTGTAAACGCGGGAGTGGTTGCCGATCAGGGTGGAGGAACCGTACGCATACATGGCAGGCTCGCCTTCTGCCAATCCTTTCTCGTAGTAGATGGAAGATTCCACATCGCCGTCCAAGTAGTCGCGGTAGTCGGACTGCTGGTAGTTACGGCGCTTCAGGTTTTGCTCAGCGGTCACCGGCTTGGTGGGCAATTGACCGGGCAAGCGAACTACGTTGGAATCCTGGTCGTACTGGGGCTCCGTGAGGACAGAGAGTTCGCCGAGGCCTTGGTAGTCGTTGTCAAATTGGTTGAACTCATTGCCGCGGAAGGGGCGGTGGTCGGCCATATCGTTGCCGCTCAACGGGCGGTAAACATCCAATACCCACTCGGAGACGTTACCAGCCATGTCGTACAGACCGTAATCGTTGGGGGGGTAGAAGCGCACCTGCATGGTGATGTTGGCTTGGTCGTTCAAGTAACCGGCTGTACCCATGTTGTCTCCGCGGCCGCGCTTGTAGTTGGCCAACATGTCGCCGCGTTCTTTTTTCTCGCCATTGCGCACGTTGGAACCGTTCCACGTGTACTTATTGCGATCGAGGGTGCGGTTGTACACGCGGTTGCCAACCTCGGCGTATGCGGCAAATTCCCACTCGGCTTCGGTCGGGAGACGGTACTTGGGCAACAAAATTCCATCTTCAATGCGAACAGGACGGCCTTCTTTGCCGTAGCCGCTGTTGGGGTTCAAATCTTTCAATCCTTTTTTGTTCTGAGCCGTGTACTCGTTCGGCTTGTACAAATAGGTTTCGGTATTGAAGTTTTGATCGTCTTTTTGGTCATACAAGGTGCGCAGTACGCCTTTGTCGATCAAAATTTGTTCGTTTACCCGGTCCGTTCTCCAAGAGCAATAACGCATGGCTTGCAGCCAGTTGACGCCAACAACGGGGTAGAAGTTGTACGCGGGATGCCGGAGGTAATTGTCCACGTAGGTCTCGTTGTAGCCCAACTTGTTTCGCCAAACCAACGTGTCTGGCAAAGCCGAGGTGTAGATCTCGGGGTAGTAATCGTAGTCGTAAACACGTCGCAGCCAGTAGAGATACTCGCGGTAGTCGGCGTTGGTTACCTCGTTTTCGTCCATGTAGAACGATGCCACGGTCGCACGTGTGGGTTGGTTGTTCCAGTCTTTTTGAAAATCTTCCTCAACACGGCCCATCATCAGCGAACCGCCTTCGATGAAGACCAATCCGGGACCTGTTTTTTGTCCCTTGTACTTGAGGTTGATTTGAAATCCCCCGTTCTTTTTATCGTTCAGGTTCATCCCCGTGGTAGAGGACTTGGAGCGCGAGCAGGAGGACATTCCTAGAACGACCAGCGCAGCGAGTGCAACAATGCGGATTGCTTTCATCTTAACTTCTTAGAATTTCGGGCACTTGATTTCGTTGTAACGGGCTTTCCGTGAGCGGCAAGCAAGGCGGTAGGAAAGGGTTACTTCGTGAGCGCCGCCGAGGGTGTTTTTCAAAGGAGAAATGGTGTAGTCGTAGGAGTATCCGAAGCGCCAGGGCACATCGTTCGGAGCCAAACCAACCAGAACCACCAAAGCGTCCGGGTTGTAGCTCACAGCTCCCAACGCCTGGCGGTAAGCCAAACCTCCACTCACGGGGCCGCGGTTGAAGGAAACACCGGCTGTAATTTGGTGGGCGCCGCCCTGACCTTGGTACACCACATTCGGAATCAGTAGGTTATCCAAACTGTTGTACAAACGTTTGCGGCCCAAACGCAAGGTAGCACCTGCTTGTGCTCCTACTTTAACGGGCAAATTGCCGTTGCGGAAAAAACCTTCGTCCGGCTGGGTGATGTGGTGAGCGGATAGTCCGAAGTAGAATTTTTCGGTAAAACCAACCATGCCTAAACTCAAGTCCACGTTGGAGGTCGTGGTTTGATTTGGGGCAATCTCGTTGGTGGGTTTTACAAATCCGTAGAAGGGGTCAATTTGATCGGGAAAAGTAAGGTTTCCCCAATCCAACGCGCGTTGGCGGAAGGTGCCTTGAAAACCAGTCAGGACACTGAATTTACGGTTCACTTTGAGGTGGTACGAATAGACCAAAGACGCCTCGGTAAGGCGTAAGGTCCGATTCGCCGACTCATCTTGAAGAATCAAAAGTCCCAATCCACCATTCAGTGCATCGACGTATTGGTCTACCGAGGTACTGTAGGTTTGATATACCCCCAAGCCAGGATACTGATTTCGGTAGTTCGCATGCACAGTGGGGCACTGCTGTACGCCGGCAAAAGCCGGATTGAGGTAAATCGGATTGGCATAAAACTGGGAGAAATGAGCGTCTTGCGCCCATGCCTGTAGGGCACTAACTCCGGTGATAGCCAATACGATAAGGCGCTTTAAGGCCATTCTGCACGCATTTTAGGAAGCACAATAATACGACATTTCCGCATTTCTCGTAAAAAAGGTGGAATTTTGACACACCAAATTTACCTTTCTGGGCGTTACCCCAATGACTATGAAACGCACTTATCTTCCTTTTCGTCTGTTGTTTTCGCTTTGGGTTTTAATGGCCTTCCATTGTGCGGCGCAGAATGCGCCATTGAAGAAAGGTGATTGGGCCAAGGTGGGGTGGGTCAACGACGGGGTTTATGCGCTCAGAGGGAGCGACTTAACAGCTTTGGGCCTGGGAAGTGGTCCGTGGGCTTCGGCTTCCATTGGGGTGTACCACAATCCAACAGGCATGCTTCCTGAGCGGAACAACCAACCTCGCCCCAATGGGTTGCAAACGCTTCCTATCCGGTTGGACGACGGTGGCGATGGCCAATTCAATGCCACGGACGTGCTCTACTTTTATGGTTCATCGCCCCATGTTTGGAATTACAACGCCTCCACCGGGCGATACGAACATGTGCAGCACATTTATTCCGACACAGCTTTTGCTTTTGTAACGACAACCGAGGGAGGTGCCCGTTTGCCCCTTGCCCCCCTCGTTTCGGGAATTCCGGACAAGGTGCTCACCCGCACCCGCGCCCTAGCTTTTCACGAAAAAGAACAGCGCAATTTGGTGGGTTCAGGACGTCAATGGTTCGGAGAGTTGTTTGATTACACCTTGGTTCATCCCGTCGGTTTGGACTTGCCTCCGTTGGACGAAGAAAGCCGTGTGCGGTTTCAAGCCCGTGCGGCCATGCGCACCACCCAATTGGGCCCGAAATTGGTCTGGCAGTGGAACGGCCAGGAGATAGCCTCGGCGGAAGGCAATCCGATTGGGACCAGCGCCGGAGCCGATGTGGCTGCAACTGTAAACCTGAATGGCGTGCATCAACCAGGAGTAGCGGGAGTGCCCAGCTATACCATGGCATTGGACCGCGGCAGTGTTTCGGGTGCTATCGCTCATTTGGACTGGGTTCGAGCAGAAGCCGATGTGCCTTTGGTGCAGTACCAAAGACCGATTTTGATCCGAAATCCCTCGGATTCCGCGTTGAAAGTGGTCTACGAGGTGCAACAAGCCGCCAACGGGGCGATTGTGTGGGAAGTTGGCAGCAAGTCGGGGAAGTACCGCGAACGTCCAGCCACACGAGTGGGCAATGTGCTTTCCTTTGCTGCCGTGCAAGATTCGGCGCGGACATTTGTGGTTTTTGCCCCGTCGCAGGCTATGACCCCTGTACTTAAAGGAAGTGTTGAAAATCAGCATATTAAAGCAATTCGCGACGTAGATTATGTGGTAATTACGCCTGCGGCCTTCCTCCCAGCAGCCGAGCGCTTGGCGGAGTTTCACCGCGGGTACAGCCACTACCGAACGGCCGTGGTGGAAGTAAACCAGATTTACAACGAATTCAGCAGCGGAGCGCAGGACCTGGTCGCTATCCGAGATTTCCTAAAGCGTCTTCGCGACTCGGCATCCACGCCCCAAGACCGCCCGGAGTACGTTGTCTTGCTGGGGGATGCTTCCTACGACTACAAAAACCGCCTGGCCAATAAGCACAATTTTGTCCCCATTTACCAAAGCGTAGCCAGTTTTTCGCTCTATTCGTCGTATTGCTTGGACGACTTTATTGGGTATTTGGACCCCAACGAAGGCGCCAATTTTACGTCCCAAGGGTTGGACATTGGCATCGGTCGACTGCCGGTGATTTCGCTGGAGGAAGCCCAAGAACAGGTCGATAAAATCATCGGGTATGCCACCGATACAACGGCGTTGGGACCCTGGCGGAAGCGGTTGGTTTTTGTGGCGGACGATGCCGATGCCGGTTGGGAGTCGACGTTTTCGGCAGCCCAAGAGGTTTTGGCCAACCGGGTAGAGTCGGAATTGCCTTTTATGACGGTGAGCAAGATTTACACCGACGCATTTCTGCAGCAGAGCTCGTCGGGCAGCCAGTCCTATCCGGCGGCGCGCCAGCAATTGCTTCGGGCATTGGAAGAAGGCAATTTGGTAACGAGTTACTTGGGCCACGGTGGGGAAGTGGGCTGGTGTTCGGAAAACCTGCTCCAGCTGCAGGACGTGAAGTCCTTTAAAAACGGGCACCGCCTTCCCTTGGTGGTGACGATTACCTGCGAATTTTCCCGGCTCGACGACCCCATGCGGCGCAGCGCAGGCGAAGAAATGCTCATCAATCCTAAGGGCGGCGCAATTGCCTTGCTTTCAACCACCCGGGTTGTGGGAGCCTTTGAAGGAGCCGTGATGAACGATTCGATTTTTTCCGAGTTGTTCAAGCGCGAAGACAACCGGTACCGCACCCTGGGCCAGATTGTTCGGGGAGCCAAGAACGGGGTCAGAAGCAACGACAAAATGCGTTTTACGCTTTTGGGGGATCCGGGATTGCGCTTGAATGTTCCCCGATACGGGGCAATTTGGGACAGCTTAAACGGATCTGCGCTCCCCGTTGCTGGGACCGCTCCATCGGACACCTTGAAAGCGTTGGCGGAGGTGTCTGCATCCGGGTACGTGGTGGACGATTATGGACAGTTCTTGCCCGCATACCAAGGATTTGCCCAGATTGAGTTGCTGGACAAAAAAGTCCAACGCTCCACGTTGGTCAACGACGACCAAGGGGTGGCGGTTCCCTTTATGCTGCAAGAAAATGCCGTGTACCGGGGTCGGGTCTCGGTAAAGAACGGCCGGTTTACGGTGCGTTTCCGGGTGCCCTTGGACATCGCCTTGAATGTGGGGCCGGGCAAGTTAACGGCGTATGTGTACAACGATACTTCGGATGGGGTGGGGTCGCGCACGGACATCCGGGTGGGGGGCTTGCGGAACGACGCTCCTCTGGACGCAGGGGGGCCCACCATTGTGGCTTTTATGAACGACACCCTGTTTCAGGCCGGAGGCATTACCGGGGTAAGTCCAACGGGCCTAGCGCGTCTTTTTGACCCCAGTGGCATCAATGCGGTGGGCAACGGCATTGGCCACGATATCTTGGGCGCTTTGGACGGTCGGTGGGACCAAGCCGTTGTGTTGAACGACGCGTACGAGTCGGACTTGGATCGGTTCGACCGGGGGACAGTTCGCCTTCCTTTTTCGGACTTGACCGAAGGACCGCACACCTTTTCGGTGCGGGCCTGGGACGCCTACAACAATCCGGCTGTAGGCAGCGTTGACTTTGTGGTTGTAAGCGGGCAGTTGCTCCGCTTGGACCAATTGTTCCTGTACCCCAATCCCTCTACAGGACCTGTGACCGTATCCTTTTCGCACAACCAAGATGGACGACCGCTGGAGGTTTCGGTTTCTTTGCACGCCCAGGACGGCCGTACCGTTCGAACCTACGAGTGGGAAGGAACTCCGCAGGGCAACCAAACCGAAGTGCTCACCTGGGACCTCAACGACGCTCCACAAGGCCCGCTTCCTTCTGGGTGGTACTGGGTGCGTCTGCAGGCCAAATCTTCCCTCACGGGAGAAAAAGAAACGCAAGCCGAACGCTTGGTCCTCATTCCTTGATGATTTCCGACTCAAAATGCCCTTGAATCCCACTATGGAACCTGTATCTTTGCACCCTATGAAAAACGCTTTGCGAAGCGCTGTTGCGCTTGGAATCCTTTGTGTTTCAGCACCTGAGGCCATGGCCCAAAATCCGTACGCGTCCAAATTGAACGTGGTGACGTCGGCCATGCCCATGCTCAACATTGGTCCCGATGCCCGGATGGGCGGAATGGCGAATGCCGGAGTCGCCGCATCGGTGGATGCAAACGCCCTGTATTGGAATCCGGCTAAGCTCGCTTGGGTAGGCCAAGGAAACGCCATGGGCGGATTGGCTTACACCCCCTGGTTGCGTGCTCTGGTTCCGGATGTAGAATTGATGTTTGCCAATGCGGTATTCGGCGTGGGCAAACGCGGCGGTTTGGGTGTAGGTCTGCGGTATTTCTCCCTGGGAGACATCACTTTCCGGGATGAAAACGGCAACGAGCAAGGCACCTTCCGTCCTTATGAAGTAGCCGCCGACGTGGCCTACGCCCTTCAGTTGAACCAAAATTGGTCTGCGGGAATTTCGCTGCGCGGTGCTTTGTCTGACTTGACCCAAGGCCAAGTGGTGGGCGGTTTGCAAACCAAGGCAGCGACCACCGTGGCCTCCGACATTTCGTTTTTTTACCAGGGGAATACCTTCAACATGGAAGACGGCCAGAAAGGCCAGTGGACCGGCGGTGTGACCCTGAGCAATCTGGGGGCCAAAGTCAAATATACCGAGAGTGGCTCCTCGGATTTCATTCCCACCAACCTGCGCACAGGCGTCGGATTCAACTGGACCTTGGACAAGTACAATCGGATTACGCTGCTCGCCGATGTAAACAAACTGCTCGTTCCTACCCGTCCGGTACGCGACCTCCAAGACTTGGACGAGGACGGAGATCGTTCGGAGATCATTGCCGGTAAAGACGACCAAGTCAGCGTGATGCAAGGGATTATCCAGTCGTTCGACCCCTCTGCGAAGCCCGACGGAACCGCAGAGCTCATGCGCGAATTCATGGTCAACGTCGGCGGCGAGTACTGGTACGACGAAAAGTTTGCCGTACGCGGCGGCTACCAACACGAGGACCCCACCAAGGGAAATCGCCGGTATTTCACGATGGGTTTTGGCATCAAATACTCCTTGATCCAGCTGGACTTTGCGTATTTGTTCCCTGCAGACCAGACGGTGCGCTCGCCTTTGCAAAACACCTTGCGGTTTAGCGCTCTTTTCGATTTGAATCAGCTCTTGAAGTGATTTCGGCGTATTTTTGCACGCCTTTAAAAAAGTCCCCATGGCCAAGAAAAAATTGACCAAAGAGGTTTACCTCAAATGGTACGAAGACATGTTGCTTTGGCGCAAGTTCGAAGACATGACTGCTGCGCTTTACATCCAGCAAAAGATCCGTGGGTTTTTGCACCTCTACAACGGGCAAGAAGCGTTACTGGCAGGCGCTTTATTGGCGATGGAGCCCGGAGATAAGATGATTACGGCTTACCGAAATCACGTCCAGCCCATTGGCTTGGGAGTGGATCCGCGCCGAATCATGGCCGAATTGATGGGCAAAGTGACGGGAACTTCCCGCGGTAAGGGAGGCTCCATGCACATGTTCAGCAAGGAGCACCATTTCTACGGCGGACACGGCATTGTGGGCGGGCAAATTCCTTTGGGAGCCGGCTTGGCTTTTGCAGACCAATACCAAGGCCGCAACAATGTGACATTGACCTACATGGGGGACGGGGCCGTTCGCCAAGGCTCGTTGCACGAGACGTTTAACTTGGCTATGTTGTGGAACCTGCCCGTCGTTTTTGTGGTGGAGAACAACGGCTACGCCATGGGCACGTCGCTCAAGCGCACCGCCAACCACGAGGAAATTTGGAAATTGGGATTGGGATATGAAATGCCCTGTATGCCCGTGGACGGGATGGACCCTGCCAAAGTATACGACGCCATGCACGAAGCCATGGAGCGCGCCCGTTCCGGCGGAGGACCTACGTTCTTGGAAATCCGGACCTACCGCTACAAGGGACATTCCATGTCCGACGCGCAGCACTACCGCACCAAGGACGAAGTGGCCGTTTACCAACAGCAGGACCCTATTTTGATTGCCAAGGAAAAGTTGGTTTCCAAGAAGTGGGCCACCGAGGCAGACTTTGAAGCCATCGATGCGCGGGTAAAGGCCTTGGTGCAGGAATGTGTGGAGTTTGGCGAGCAATCTCCCTTCCCCGAAGCCCACGAACTTTGGCAAGACATTTACGTTCAAGAGAATTATCCGTTTATTAAAGAATAAGTACCCCCATGGCCATTGTAATCAACATGCCCCGCTTGAGTGACACCATGACCGAAGGTGTTGTAGCCAAATGGCACGCAAAAGTGGGAGACACGGTGAAGGAAGGCATGCTTCTTGCCGAAATTGAAACCGACAAGGCCACCATGGATTTTGAGGCCTTCCCCGGCCAAGAGGGTATCTTGTTGCACATTGGCATTGCCGACGGCCAAATGGCCCCGGTGGACTCCTTGCTGTGCATCTTGGGTGCGGCGGGAGAAGATATTTCCGGATTGGTTGGAGGCGTTGCCTCGGCTCCTGCAGCGGCGCCCGTTGCAGCTCCTGCTGCTCCTGC
>JBILEM010000026.1:0-10085 GCA_044352085.1 Schleiferiaceae bacterium | reverse complement strand
GGATTCCGGAATGGGGAACGGCCGCCTACCCAAAACCGGTGGTGGAACACACATGGGCAAGGCAACGGGCTCTGAGCCGCTACAAAACAGGGCTTGCCTCGGGTTTGTAGCCGAATAACCCTTTTTCTTTAATGATTTGGTCCACAAAGAGGGGCAGACAGCGCTCCCAACCGGGGGCGCCTGTTCGAATTTTGTGCAAGACCTCGCGGCTGAAAATATGCAATATGCTCGCGTCGAAATCTTCGATGTTCCGGATGCGCTTGTTGTGGATCAGGTAGTCAAAGATGGGCTTAAACCGCGGATGCACTTCAGCATTCTCTGCGAAGCGAATCTCCTCCTTTTCGCCCAACATGGGATACACAAAGAGGACAAGATCCCGAGAGAACAAGCGGCCAAAAGCTTCAAGTATTCCACCCGTTAAATTGCGGTAGTACTTTTCGTCAAATAATTCTTGCAAATTGGGCAAGCCCATAATCAGGCCGCTTCGCATGGTGGAATACTGAGCGAAATAATCCACCAGTTTGTAGTATTCCTGGAATTTGGAAATAAGCACCGTTTGTCCAATGGAACACAAGATATCAGCACGATCCAAGAAATCTTGCTCGTCCAAAGAACCGTCCATTAGAAGGTTGTTGAGGGTGATTTCAAAAAGGACCAGTGTGCGGTCTGGATTGACTTTTTTACTGGACTCAAACTGCTTAAGTCCTTTCTGAACCATGTCCAAGTTGACTTTGGTAACGGGCCTAAATGACCCACGTACTACCAAAATATGGCGCTTGTAAAGGATTTCTGCAGGCAATAAATTGTTTCCTTCGGGGCCAAAAACGACGGCATCGGTAAAGCCATTTTTGACCAGTTGCAAGGACATCAAACGGTTGTCTACCTGCGCAAAGTCTGGGCCGCTGAAATTCACCAAATCCACTTCAATAGCGGTTCGGTCGATTCCGTCGTACAAGGAAAGCAAAAGGGCTTTTGCGTCTGCGTGGTGGTAGAAGGCGGAATAGATGAGATTTACCCCCAGAGCACCAACGGTCTCCTGTTGGTGTTTTGCATCGTTTTCGTGGAGGCGAACGTGGAGGATGATCTCGTTGGCTTCTTTCTCAGGAGATGTTTGAAAACGGATGCCGATCCAACCGTGTCCTTTGAAGGTCTTGGTAAAGTTGATGGTCGCAACGGTGTTGGCAAAAGAAAAATAGCACCGGTCGGGGGCTTTCTCCCGGGACAACCGGTCTTCGATCAGCTGGTATTCGTGGTTGATCATCTTTCGCAACCGGCGTTCGGTGACGTACCGACCGTCGGTTTCTTCGCCGTAGATGGCGTCCGAGAAGTCCTTGTCGTAGGCAGACATGGCTTTAGCGATGGTGCCCGAAGCGCCCCCTGCACGAAAAAAGTGGCGGACGGTTTCTTGACCGGCACCAATTTCTGCAAACGTGCCGTAAATGTTGGAGTCCAGATTGATTTTAAGCGCTTTTTGCGCGGAAGTCAAAACCATTTGTTCCATGCATCAAAAGTACGACTAAATTTGTGCCATGTCCGCCGTATCATTGGAATTTTTAGGCACGGGAACCTCCCAAGGGGTGCCTGTAATTGGCTGCAAATGTCCGGTTTGTACGAGTTCGGACGCGCGCGACCAACGCCTTCGCTCATCGGCTTTGCTCCGTACCCAATCGACTACGGTGGCGCTGGATTGCGGCCCGGATTTTCGGCAGCAAATGCTGCGTTCCGGCTGCGATCGCTTGGACGCCGTTGTGCTCACCCACGAACACATGGACCATGTATCCGGTTTGGACGATCTTCGGGCCCTACAGTTCAAGCAAAACAAACCGACCACCATTTATTGCACCGAATCCGTGGAATACCGGTTGCGGCAGCAGTTTGCGTATGCCTTTTTGGAAAATCCCTATCCCGGCAGTCCTCGGTTTGACGTCGAGCGCATTGCACCGGACCGGGATTTTTTGGTAGGTGGAGTTCGGTGGACTCCTTTGCCGGTGCAGCATGGGAAAGGCGAGGTACTGGGTTTTCGGGTGGGAGACGTAGCGTACGTAACCGATGCGTCGTTCATTCCCGATTCCACCTTGGACAAAATGCATGGATTGGAAGTGCTGGTTTTGAATGCCTTACGGGTGGAGCCGCATTACAGCCATTTTCATTTGGCCCAAGCCCAGGAAATGGCGCAGCAATTGGCTGCAACGCAAACCTATTTTACCCATATCAGCCACCATTTGGGCCTTCACGCGGCTATTGACCAAGACCTGCCTTCGGGAATCGCATTGGCACACGACGGGTTGGTCGTTTCCGCGCTTTCCTAACCGAAATTTCGAAAGGAGGGCGTTTTTCGAGAATTTCGAAGCAGGCTACTTCGTTTGGATTTGGTAGTATTTCCCGCGGGTGGCCAGAGCAATGGCAGCCCCTTGCAGCTTCCACTGGGTGGGGTAGTTGGCTCCTTTGCCAACGCGCTGCGGCGCAGGGGCATCGGGATGAAAGACCGTTAACTCGGCTGGAGAACCTTCTACAATGCGAACTTCGCCCAGTTGATACAGGGCGCGGGGGCCATGGGTGACAGCGCGAACCCAGGTGGATTGTGCCTGGCGTCCTGTTCCGAATTTGGCGGTGAAGGCACTGTAGCCAAATTCCAACGTGGCCATGCCCCAAGCAGCGTCGTCAAACTCAACCTGTTTGTGCTCGGTGTCGTAGGGGCGGTGGCCAGAGGCAATCGCATCCAGGGTACCGTCCAACAGTCCGTTCCACAGGGCTTCTTGGTCGGAAGGTCTACGCAGGGGCGGGAAAACTTTTAAATGCGTGTCAAATTGAGCCAGGTCCTCGTCTGTAAAGACCAAATGGGCCAATGTGGTATCTGCGGTAATGGGCAGGCCCTTTTGTTTGGCTTCTCGGATGATTTGCACACCCTCGGCCGACGAAACGCCATGAAAATGGAGACGTCCGCCTGCGTATTCCAAAATCCGAATGTCCCGTTCCAAACGCAGTATTTCTGCCAAAACAGGCGTCGATTTGAGGCCAAGTTGGGTGGTAAAAGGACTTTCGTTGACCATCCCGTGGGGAGAAAACGAACGATCAAAGGGCACGCTCAAGAGAGGAACTTCCCAATCTTGGGTGTACTGCAAGCCCAGTTGCAGCAACTGGGCCCGTTCGGTAGGGAGGTAGGCGTCAAAAAAGCCAATTGCGCCTGAAGACAACATCTGGTGCAATTCGGCCAACTGCAATCCTTCGGCGTTGGTGCTCAACGTTCCGAGTGGAAGCAACTCGATGGGCAAGTGCGAGGTACCTGCAACAAAAGACTGGATTCCGGTAGCCGAGTCGCGAACAGGCGTCCCTTCGGGAGAAACAACCACTTGCACAAAACCTCCGTGAATTCCGGCCAAGGCCAAACTTTCCCAGGTCTCGCGTTCTTCTTGGCCGGGTTGGCCTGCCGTAGCCAAAAGGTCTACCCATCCCGGGGAAACAAAGGCAGTTGCGGGTTCTTGGGAGGGGTGAATGGATTGAATGATTCCGTCTTCCAGAATCAAGGAAACGGTTTGGCCATCGTACGGAGAGGCGGGGTCTACCACCTGGACGTTTTCCAGTCGATCACTCATGGGTTCAAAGGTAGGGATTTGCGGGCGAAATAGCTCTCTGTAACCACAAACACCAGTGCCAAGAGAGCAAGCCAGTAGGAGGGAGGGAGGGAGGATTTGGATGTTTGAAGCGGTTCCGGTGGACCTTTTTGCCACCCTTTCCAATCGTTTTTCTGGTAGAGATTCCAAGCAGCGTGTTCCGTCCGGGGAGGATGGACGGCATACACAGCCAGGGTATCCCCGGTGGATTTCACGTGCGCAATCCAACCGGGATGGACTGCAGGGAGCCTGGTTCCACCGTCTCCCGATGCGAGAATATGTCCATTTTGCACCATTTGCCCTCCGGAAAAAGAAAGTTGAGCCCAGGCGTTTGCCGTGGTGGCATGGTGTACTTGGCGGTTGGGCCATTCGGCCATCCGTCGAATCCAGGCATACAACAGGGGAGTAGCAGGCAAGTTGCCGCCGGTAGCGTCGTTCCAGCCTGCGGCCCACCAGAAAAGTGGTAGGTTTTGGTGCATGGAGAGGGCTACGCGTCCTTGCGGATTGCTGAGGAGCGGTAAAAAGGCGGCGTTGGTCAGGGAGTCGGGCAGTCCAGAACTGGGTATTTTCACACCTTCCAAGGCCGTTGGCATTCGGACAATTATACTGGAATAAAACGCATTGCGTTGATCTATCTCATCAAAAACTTCTGGGGTGTTTTTTGGTGTTGGGTTGCCGCGGTTCGTTCCCAATACCGCAATTCCCTGACGAGCTGCCGAGCGAAGGCTGGCCTTTTCAGAAGCCGAACGCTGGTCCCAGTCCGAAACCACTAGGAGCGCGGTTTGATTGGGGTCAAGATCGGATGCCGACCACTGGTTTTTACGAACGGCCAAATAGGGTTTTGGACTCGGAAACCACTCGGTGGAATAACCGCCGGCTGGTCCCAAGTAGACAATGTTCTTTTCTTTTCGGGGTTCCAACCAAAAAGAGCGCAATCCTCCATGGGAAAACCGCAATTCCAGGCGACAACCGTTTGCCCCGGGCTCCAAGGTGAATTCCGACGCCACCGTTTGGCCTTTGTTCGGAACCGCTTGGTACAAGGTCCATTGTACTTGTTTTCCTCCGGTCCACCAACTCAGTTTTTGGCTTCCCTTGGGGGATTCTTGGGCAGGGAACCGCACAAATCCGGTCCAGCGGTTTTCCCCTTTTGGATTGCGGACCACCCAAGCCGAGTCCGGCCATGAATGATTCAAGGCCTCTCCCTGCAAGAGGGTAATCGATTTCCCTGTATTGGAAAGGTCTTCGGAGTTCCATTGGCCATCGGTAACGGCCCATTGTGCCGATTCGAACAGGGCCGCTCCTTGGCCCGATCCCGCCGTTGGACGGAGGCTATCCAGGGTCTTGAGCCATTCTTCGGCCGTACGGGTGGACGACCCCAAAGGAAGGGCTTCGGATTTGATTTCGATCCATTGGTCTGCGGGCGACTCCTCCAAGACCGACTTAACTTCCTTCCGCGCAGCGTCAAACCGGGATTGCGTCTCGTCGTACGGCATTTCCATGCTCGCCGAGGCGTCCAAATACCACACCCATTGGGCGGACGGCTCGGCAGTCCCAAACCGCACCTGGGCAAACAAGAGCACGGCCAAAAGAATGGAAACCAAGCGGATCAGCAGCAGCAAGCGCTGATTGGGCTGGGATTTTCGCGACTGTGCCTCCCACACCTGGCGCAAAAGCCGAAGGTCGGGGAAAACGGTATTTTGGGGACGTAAAAGCTTGCTGAAATGGGCATAAAGGGGCAGGGCCAGAAGCAAAAGCCCCCACAATGCGGCGGGGTTTCCCAGGGTTATTCCTTCCATTCCGATGCGTTTCTAAGGGTGAAATGAAAGCCCATTCCCGGTTTGCTCTTCATTTGCAAGACCCCTTCCCACGTGACGACTTGGTCCGTTTTGAATTTCTGGTTCTTTACCGCCAATTCCAATCCCATAACACTTTCCGGACCCGCTCCACCGCAGAAGAAACAAGACGAAAAGGTGTAGGCAGACAGAGCATAAACGCTGCCTGTTACATCAACGGGAACCATGTACCCGGTGATTCGAACCTTTTGCCCTTGCCACGCGAGAACTTCCGGTGTAAAATGAGCCATTTGCGACCAAGAATTTCGACTGGCATCAAATACTTCTTCAAAGCGGGTCGTAGCCAACTCCCACGGCATGCACCGATAATGCCGAAAGGAAAAGGCACAGGCCCAATGAAAGACGTTGAATCATGGGTTCAAATTTACGCATCCAAAAGAGCGGTGTGGATGGAGGTGGTCAAAGCGCGCCAGGTAGGCAGTAGGGCCAAAAGGGCGGCGGCCAACCCGCCCCATCCCAATAGGTAAAAATCCAAAGGAATCCATTGAAAGAGCGGAAGAGTCACTGGCCACCCGGGCAGCGACCAAATTCCTTGGGCCAGCCACCCCAATGCCCAGCCCATCCCCAATACAAAGAAAAAGGGGCCTGCAATAAAACCGTAAATCTGAATTCCGTTCGCGCCATTGGCCCGCAGAAGTGCCAATTCGGCCCGCCTTTCCAAGGCAAAGTTCCACCACATCAGCACCATGGCGAACAGAGCGATGGCCGTCATCAAGGTACTCATGCCCGAAAAAAGCCGGTTCCCTTGGTCCAAAAGGCTGCGTAAACGATTTATTTCCAGTGGGGGAGAAACGGCCATGCCCTTTCCGTCGGAGCGGATGGAACGCGGAAGAAAGAGGGCAGCCATCGGGCTTTGGGTGCGCACCAGGACGGCGGTATAATCTGCTGGAGCATCGGGGTGAACGTCCCAAACGGTTTCCAGGGGAGTCAACAACAACCCGTCCACGGCCTTGCCGCGGGCGTCTCCGATTCCTACGACCTGGTACGGGTGGTCGGTGTGGTCGCCCAAATCGCCTTCGGCTCCATGGCTGCCGTAAAACGTATCACCAAGCTTCAGGTCCAGTTTGGACGCGGCGTCGACACCTGCGATTACCTCAAAGGGTTTTGCGGGCAATCGACCCTCCCGAAGGTCCATTTTTTTCCAATCGTAAAAAGCCGGGGTGCATCCCAAAATGCGGACGCCCTTGGATTCATCGCCATAAGCCAAAGGAAATGCCTGTGCGATGTCGGGGTGTTTCATCCACCGATTGGCCCAGGCCGTATCTATATTTCCGACGGGGTTGTCCAAATGGAAAACGGACGCCAAAAGGGCTTGGGTAGGGGAACCGACGGCAGACAAAACCAAGTCGATCCCTTCCAATTCGTCTACCAAGGCTTGGTCGGAAGCGCGGTGCAACCGTTCCACCCCCATGGCGGCCCCCAATCCTACCGCAACGAGCAAGGCCTGTCCGAAGGCTTGGCCCGGCCGGGTGCGCAGGTGCAGCAGTCCCCATGCAAAACTTTTGAAAAATGTGCTAAAGCCCATCGGTTGTCGGTTTGTGGAAAAGGATGGAATCGTCCAAAAAGGAATGCGTCCGGGCGTCGTGCGAGGCAATCAAAACGGCACCCTTGGTTTCTTGGGCCCAGTTTTGCAAAATCTTCAGGGCCTGAGCGGCTTGAAAATCGTCCAAGGAGGCAGTGGGTTCGTCGGCCAAAATGACCCGGGGCGACCCCACCATGGAGCGCAGCAAGGAGACCCGCTGTTGTTGGCCCAGGCTCAGTCGGTCTGCCCGTTCCAAAAGGAGTCCATCCAACTCCAGTGGTACTACCAAATCCAAAAGCGAGGGAGTCAACGCAGTGGATTTTGCCCAGGCCGTCATTTCCAGGTTCTTTAAAACCGAAAATCCGGGCCAGAAAAAGGGGCGTTGTGGAACCCAGCCCATCCAATGCTTTCGCCAGAGGGGCGGTACGGAAACTCCCGGACGCAATAGGCCTAAATCCGGGAGCTCCAAAGTGCCCGTTGCCAAAGGAAGTAGTCCACCTGTGGTGTGCAGAGCAGTGGATTTTCCACATCCCGAAGGACCTTTGAACCCAACGACTTGACCTGCATACAAGGTAAAATCCGGCCACACCACAGTTCTTCCGCTGGGATAAACATGGCTCGCAGCATGCGAGATCAGCACAGGATTCATCTTTCAAAGATACGGATGCAAGTTGGCCCAAACTTTGTATCTTCGGAGGACAAAAAGGATATTCAACCCAAATTTATAAAGCGATGAAAAAGTTATTGATTGCGGCTTTTATCTTGGCCTCTGCCGGTGTTTATGCCCAGTCCGCCACCCCTTCTTGCTGCCAGAAAGCTGCTGGAAGCGCACCCACTTGCAGTTCTGCTGGAGCCTCCAAAACGGAAGCATCTTGTCAAGATAAAGCAGGTATGGAAAAGGCCAAGGCATCTAAATCGAAAAAATCAGCCGGAAAAGCGGGTAAAAAATCCGAAGTAGCGGTGATTGAGCGCCGTATTGAAATCCGAGATAATGGGGAAGGCATGCAAGAATTCTTGCAGAATTTCCCAATGAACCCCACCGAGCAAGGCGATCGGGTTTTTTTTTTGAACGGAGAGGAACTGCCGAACGGCATTCCTAGCGACAAAGCCCGTTTGGGCGTGGTTGGTTTTGAAAATGCACCCGATATAGCCGGAGCGATGGTAAAAGAAGTGGTACCCGTTAGTACAGCGGCCGCTTTGGGTTTGCGTCCAGGGGATGTGATTTTTCAGTTTGATGAAAAGACCATTGGGTCCTTCCAGGATTTGGTTGGAGCGATGGAGGCCAGGAATGTAGGGGATGAGGTAAATGTCAAATACCGCAGAGACGGTAAACCCGGTGAAGCGTCGGCCTTTCTTATTCCATCTTCTTCGTTGCCCATGTCGTTTTCAATGGGCCTTCCTTTGGACCTAAATCCCGAGCGGGGTTCGGTAATTATTAAACGCGAAGAAATACGTCGCTGATTTTTTTGCAGCCCGGCCTTGTGCCGGGTTTTTTACCGGCTTAATTAAAGTTACAACATTGAAAACACTGTTTCACCCAGCGTCTGAGCGCGGACACGCCAACCACGGATGGCTAAAGGCCAATCACTCTTTTTCGTTTGCCAATTGGTACGATCCAAACCGAATTCATTTTGGCTGTCTCCGGGTGTGGAACGACGATTGGGTGGCGCCGGGCATGGGCTTCGGCACGCACCCCCACAACAACATGGAAATTGTCACCATTCCACTGGGAGGCGTATTGGAACATGCCGATTCCATGGGGCATCGAGAAAAATTGCACACCGGGGAAGTGCAGGCCATGAGTGCCGGAACAGGCATTACCCATTCCGAATACAACGGAAGTGCCACGGAACCCTGTACCTTGTTTCAAATCTGGGTACTAACAGCCCAACAAGGGGCGACTCCCCGTTATGGGCAGGTAGCCATTCGCCCAGAAACCTACCAAGATCAATGGAATTTCTTTGTGGGTCCCGATTCGGATCCTGCAGTGGATTTACACATCTACCAAAACGCTTGGTTTTCTCAGATTGAATCCCAACAAGGAGGATCTTTTTCCTATCCGATACAGGGCGGTGCCGGCAACGGGGTTTACTTCCTGGTGGTACAAGGAAATGCGGTGGTAGGGGGGCAGTCTCTTGCAGCTCGCGATGCACAGGGTGTTTGGGAAGTGGAATCGGGTCGGGTAGAGGTCGTTCTTGCTCCCGGAACCCGTTTGGTTTCGGTAGAAGTGCCCATGGCGCTTCCGGCTATGCACTAAAATTGGGCAAGCCGAGGCACAGGTCGTACCTTTGCATTCTTCATTGAATGTGCCATGTTTGAGAGCCTAAGCCAAAAGATTGAAAAAGCGGTTCATCGTCTGTCTGGCCGGAGTCGGCTGACGGAAATCAACGTTGCCGAAGCGGTAAAAGACATCCGTCGGGCGCTTTTGGATGCCGACGTGAGCTACAAGGTAGCCAAGCAGTTCACCGACGACGTTCGGGAGAAGGCCCTTGGGTCGGATGTATTGACGTCGTTGCAACCGGGCCAGGTCATGGTCAAGATTGTCCGCGACGAGATGGCTGCGCTCATGGGCAATACGGCCTCTGAATTGGATTTGAAAGGCCACTTCAATGTGGTGCTGATGGCCGGTTTGCAAGGTTCGGGAAAGACCACTTTCACGGCCAAATTGGCCAATTTACTTCAGAAAAAGAAAGGCAAAAAAGTGCTTTTGGTGGCCGCGGACGTTTATCGTCCTGCCGCCATTGACCAACTTCAGGTGCTGGGTACTCAGATTGGGGCAGAAGTCTTCACTTTGGCAGGCGAAACAGACGCCGTTCGGATTGCCAAAGAAGGCGTGGCTCACGGTCGTTCTCGTGGATTTAATGTGGTCTTGGTGGATACCGCCGGTCGGTTGGCGGTGGACGACACCCTGATGGCGGAAATCAAGGCCATCCACCGAGCGGTAGAACCTACCGAGACCCTTTTTGTGGTGGATTCCATGACCGGACAAGATGCGGTGAATACGGCCAAGGCTTTTCACGACGCCTTGCATTATACCGGGGTGGTATTGACCAAGTTGGACGGAGATACCCGCGGCGGTGCAGCCCTTACGATTCGCGC
>JBILEM010000224.1:0-2753 GCA_044352085.1 Schleiferiaceae bacterium | reverse complement strand
CCGACCGAACTCCAACCGCATTCTGCAGCGCCTCATCGGCCTTCTTTCGGCCTGGGCGTTGGTATGGACCTTGGCGCAGGCTTCGGTACACACCGCGTACCACGCGTTTGAGTCCCACGAGCACGAAGTTTGCCCCCAGCAAGACGTCCACCTGCACGCCGGGGACGAATCGCCCTGTTGGTTGGATTTTGACGCCATTGCCTCTCTTGGAGTGGCGCCCCTGCACCCCGCAGCTTGCCCGCAGCTCCACGTCTCCTTTGTTCCATGCGCTTCGCCGGCGCTTGTCCAACACGATCTCCCCGTTTCGACCCTGCTGGATGCCAGCAGCCCCCGCGGCCCGCCTGCGTGTACAAAAGCCTGATTTCGCTTTTGTTTCACGTAATACTTCTTTTATGAAAAATTCCATTCTCGCCGTCGTTTTGACGACTGCGGGTACTTTTTGGCATTCCGATGCTGCGCCGTCGTACCACCCGGTTCCGTCCGACACCCTCGTTCCCGTTCAATTGAATGCCGTCCGGGTAGTCCCGGTTTCTTTTATTTCTCAATCCTTTGTGTCCTCGGACCGATTGCTTTCCAGTGCGCCTTTGGCCATCGCCCAATTGGTGCAAATTCAACCCGGTTTCCACGTCCAAAACATCGGAAATCACACCATCAAACCGGTCTTTCGGGGTCTTGGAGGCAACCGGATACTCACCGTCTACCAAGGTTTTCGCTACGACAACCAGCAAGGCGGAGGCGACCACGGGTTGGACCTTCCCTTGCTGGGAACCAGTGCCATTCAGCTTCAGCCCTCGCTCGAGTTAGGTACCGAAGGAGTAGGAGGGGCGCTCATCGTTCACGACCTACCCTTGTGGGGCGGATCGAGCCGTCGTTTAACCCAAGGGCAGTTGGCGGGATTGGCCCAGCCCTGGGGCATGGAAGCAGGTTTTGAGCACCAAAACACCGGCAGCGACGTCGCCCGCCCTTACTATGCCGGCGTGCTTTGGACCCAACAGGGGGACTACCGCGATGCCAATGGCGATACAGTCCATGGAACCCACGCGCGAACCGCCTCCTTCCGGTATTTACAGGGGTTTGCGGGACCTTCTGGGAGGTCGACGGTGAGCCTTACCCATACGGATCGGTTTTTCGGCATCCCAACGTCGGAAACGGCTACCCTGCCGGGCCACGAACACCACGAGCACGAGCAGCAGGTCCAGAATACGGCACTCACTTGGAAGTGGGATCAAAACGAGTCGAAAGACAAGTCGGCTGAGCAGGGCAATAAGCGTCCGCGCATGCACCACTCGGTGGGATACATCCGCGCCAACCGTCTGGAATTGGGGGAGGAGGGTCTGGAGCATCCGGAATTGGCCTTTGCCATCCATTCCCTGCAACACCTAACCCGCGCATCGTGGCGCACCACCCAAGTCAGTCTCCATAACCAGTTTCGGGCCCTGCAAAACAACCCCAAAGCCCACGAGCAAACCTATCCCAACAGCAGTATTTGGAGCACGGCACTCACGGTTCAGCAACAAATCGTGAAATCAAACCGGTGGGACCTGCATGCCGCAACGCGGTTTGAAACGGGCACCTTCACGCTGTTTGGCTCGTCTCTAAGGGCGGAGTACCGTGCCGCCAAGCAGTGGACGTTGCTGGCTGAATTGCACGAGGCTTCTCGGGCCCCGCAATTGGAAGAGCGCTTCGCAGATGGTTTGCACGTCGGCGTTGGGCGGTACGAAGTCGGCAATCCCGATTTGCGCGAAGAAAACGGGCTCCATGCCAACTTGGGCGTGCGTCGGTCTTTGCGATTCGGGGGGAATCTGGAAGGGGGCGTGCAAGCGTTTGCCTACGCCAAATCCTTCCGAAACTACATCTTGACCACCCCGTCGGACACCTCCGGAACCCTGAAATTCTACTACGTCCAGGACGACGCCTTTCTTTTAGGCGCCGACCTTCAAGTGTTCATGCGGTACGAGCAGCGCGCAGGAGGGTTCCGTCAAATCATCCACGATGCGCAGATTCAGGCCAGCGCTCTCCAGGGTTCGCGGGGCAGCGCCTGGCAACGCACCGACGTGGCTCTGCCTTCCATGCCGCCTTACCGGTTGACCGGAACCTACACCGGCACGTTGAAAAGCAAGGGCCAAGAATCCTGGTTTTGGACTGCTGAGACCCAGACCTATGCCGACCAAACCCGACTCAGCGCCGACGAAAAGTCCGTTTGGAACGCGGAACGCACTCCCGGATTTACGGTCCTTAACGCGGGAATTGGCCGAAAGTGGGAAGGCCCTGGATATGCCCATTACTCGCTGGAATTCCGCGTATTAAACGCCACCAACGCCCTCTACGCCCACCATTTGTCCTACGTGCGGGCTTTGGGACTGTACGAACCGGGTCGGCAATACCGTTTGCGCCTTACTTTTGCATTCTGATGGAACGCGGCGGCCTCTGGCCGCCGCTGCCCTCCGGGCAATTAGCTCAGTTGGTTCAGAGCGCCGCCTTGACAGGGCGGAGGTCACTGGTTCGAGCCCAGTATTGCTCACAAAAAAAAGGACAACCCCAAAAGGTTGTCCTTTTTTATTTCCCGTAACGTGCTGGACGAGCGGTTTTACAAAATCGTCTCCTCGGCTTCTACGACCAGACGCCGGATGGCGTCGACTTGCTTGCGCAGCTTTCCCACGTACTTGTCCCGGTAAGCTTGGCCGGAACCGGTGGCCCGGGTAGACTTGGTCAGGAGTTCGTCCATCCACTTCTTAGTCTGTTGGGTGAAGTTG
>JBILEM010000223.1:0-2757 GCA_044352085.1 Schleiferiaceae bacterium | reverse complement strand
ACGACGAAGGACGCGGCCGTTTGCTGGGCGCTTTCCGCGGCGACGACAAAATTTTGACCATCGGTTCCAACGGCATCTTCCGCCTGAACTCGTACGATCTTTCCACGCATTTTGATGAAGAAGTCGTGCACTGGGAAAAGTGGCGTCCCGAGGCTCCCTTGACCCTGGTGTATTGGGATGCCGCCAAATCGGCTCACTTTGTGAAGCGCTTTGTGATGGAGTCCGACTCCGACTTGCGCGTCACCTTGATTTCCGACGCTCCAGGCAGCCAACTTACGGCATTCAGTACCCACCCGGCCCCTCAGTTGACGGTCACTTTCAAGAAGGTCAAAGACAAATCCCGCGATGCCGAGGTTATTGAAGCCGTGGATTTTATAGCGGTCAAAGGCTGGAAGGCGCAGGGCAACAAACTCAGCGCGTGGCCGGTGCAGGCTGTGTCGGTTTTTGAACCGGAATTGCCGGAGCCGGAAGAAGAGGACGTGCCCGAATCCGAATCGATTTCGTTGGATGGAATGGTCGGTGGAACCCCCATGGATTCAGGCGGAGCTCCCGAAGGAACCCCTGCAAGCACGTCTATCGATTTGGATTTTGACGAAGGAGCCGGAGACCCCGGGGTACAGATCACTTTGGACTTTTAACTTTTCCCCATGCGGAAATTCTTGAAATACTGGTTGACCGCCCTTTTTGCGGTGGTCTATGCCTTGGCGGCCCTTTCCCAGCCCAACAACGACAGCTTGAACATGCGGTCGGTCTTGCATTATCCGCAGACGGCGTGGGGCACCGGAGCCTCCAACATCAACAACGGTTTGTGGGGCTACAACGACACCGCAACCGGAAAAGAGTACGCCATCGCAGGCAATTACCGCGGTCTTCTCATCACCGACATCACCACCCCCCAGCAGCCCGTGAACAAGCTCTGGATTCCGGGTGTCTACAGCACCTGGCGGGAAGTTCGCGTCAAGGGCCACTACGCCTACATGGTCCACGATTTTGTGGCCACCGGAAGTCCCGTGACCGACGAAGGCTTGTTGATTGTGGACTTGGACAGCCTCAACGGGACGCCCCGCTACAAAAAGATGCGCATTCCGGTTCCCAAGCCCACCGGTGGATTTGACACGGTCAAGCGGGCGCACACCTTGTTTGCCGACGAAAAAGGCTTTTTGTACGTATTTGGAAGCAACCTCAGCCCGGGTGGAGCCGTGATTTTGGACATCGGAACCGACCCCTGGAACCCCGTGGCCGTGGGGCATTTCAACAACAACTACATCCACGACGGATACGTTCGCAACGATACCCTGTACGCGGCATCGCTGTGGAACGGCATTGTGGTGGTCAATTGCGTGCTCAAATCCAACCCGACGGTGGTCAAGTCCTTCCAAACGCCCAACCAGTTTGCCCACAACTGCTGGCTGTCCGACGACGGCCGGGTGCTCTACACCACGGACGAACAGGCCAACGCCTTTATAACGGCCTACGACCTGTCCGACTGGAACAACATCACCGAACTCTGGAGGTACCAAGTCCAGCCGGGCACCGGAATCATTCCCCACAACGCCCACGTCAAAGGGAAGCACCTGGTAACCTCGTACTACACGTTTGGCGTGATTGCCCAAGACATTGAATGCCCCGAATGGCCTGTTTTGGTGGGCTACTACGACACGTCGCCTTTCAGCGGGGGCAACTTCCACGGGGCGTGGAGCGTGTACCCGTACGCCAATTCCGGCCGCATTTTGGTCAACGACATGGAGTCGGGGCTTTGGGTGTTGGAAGAAGAGTGGCCCGATGTCACGCGCTATGGCGGTTGGGCCGTGGTGGATTTCAACCAACAAGGCATGTATGTCCCCTGGACCCAGGCCAGCGGAGGGGGGAGCAGCGCCATCGATTACGTGTGGAAAAGCACCGGGGACACCTTGCGCGTGGAGGCCGATGGCTCTTTCCGGTACCACCGGTTTGGGTCCATCAACGACACCTTGGTGGGAATCAATCCCTGGGGACAGCCCGTGGAAATTCCGGTTTTAAAGTCGACAGGAGGATGTCCGCAAGATACCTTGGTGGTGCCAATTTGGTGGAGTTTGCCGGAAGGCGCCGCGCTGCCCGTGTATGCCGTTTTGGGCAATGGGGGATGGCAGGTGCGCACGGCAGAGGCACTTTTGACCTATGCCGAGGTGCAAGTGGTGGATGCCCTGGGCCGCACCGTTGGGCACGCCAACCACCCCGGAGGGTCCCAGCAACCGGTGGCCTGGCCTTCGGCCACAGGCTGGTACACCCTGCACGTGGTAACGACGTCTGGAGAACACCGGACGCTTCGGGCGTTTCGTCCTTAGAAGTTGGGCTTGAGCAAAAATTTGCTGTAAAAGTCGTCGATGACGGCCACGGCTTCTTCGGGGGTGTCTACCACGCGGAAGAGGTCGATGTCTTTGGCGCTCACGGTTGCGTGTCCCTCGATCAACGTGGATTGGATCCAGTCGACCAATCCGGACCAGTAGCTGCGCCCCACCAAGACCACGGGGAAGGGAGCAATTTTTTGGGTCTGGATTAGGGTGATGGCCTCAAAAAACTCGTCCAGGGTGCCAAAGCCGCCCGGCATGACTACAAATCCCTGCGAGTATTTCACAAACATGACTTTGCGCACAAAAAAGTAGTCGAAGTCGATGCTTTTGTCCCGGTCGATGTAGGGGTTGTTGTGCTGTTCGAAGGGGAGCTCGATGTTGAGCCCTACAGAGGCCGCGCCCCCGGCTTTGGCGCCTTTGTTGGCGG
>JBILEM010000025.1:0-10110 GCA_044352085.1 Schleiferiaceae bacterium | reverse complement strand
TGCCGATTGTAAATGCGGGCGTAAAACTGAAGTTTCCTTCTCCCGGCGTGAGTTTGGATTCCCGCGGCCGCCAAGTTCGCCAGTACGACTGCTTGGATTCGTCCGTTATGCTGCGCTTCACCCTGCCGGTTGAAATGGCTTCTGTGTCTCCCGACGGTTCGGACTTCCGTCTGACTTCCCCCAACGGCCAGCCCATTCCGATTTTGAACCTCGTCGGCTTCCCAGACTACAACGGGGAAACCGACAGCCTCTTGGTCAAGTTGAGCAAACCGCTTTCCTTGAACGGGGACTACTACCTGTATTCCAAAGTCGGCAACGACGGAAATACCTTGCTGAACAAGTGCGGCAAGGACATGAACGAGTTTGATACCATCATTTTGAAGGTAAATAACTGTATCAACCTGGATATGCGGCTCCGAAATGTCTCGATAGACGAGGACAAACACCCGCATTTGTACTGGCGCATTGACCCGGCTACTTTCCCACAGTATCTGTTCAACCTGTACCGCGTTTACCGCTCAGCGGACGGCGGAGCCAGCTACCAAGCCATTGCCTCTATCAACGACTCTGCCGCCCGCGAATACGTGGACCTCGGCGTGGATGCGGCCAAAGTCGACGCCCGTTCGTACCGGTACTACGTCCAAATGATTTTGAACCAACAGGCCATGCCTCCTACCAACGTGGTGCACAGCATGTGGCTGCGCGGCGACCTGACCACCGCCTCCAGTGTTCCCGTTGTTTGGAACGACTACAACGGCTGGAACAATCCGCAGTACCAAATCCAGTGGGGAACCAGCATTGGGCCCAACTTGTGGCTCTGGGAAAATTACGGCACTCCCAACGGAGACACCACCGCTACGGTGCTGCACCCCAATCTGGGCCCCGGCTTGTACGCCGTTCGGATTCGGACCGTGCGCAACATGAGCCAGGTTTCTGCCGAGGACACCGCGTGGTCCAACTGGATCCAAGTGGGCGAGCCCGTACCGCCGATTCCTCCGATTGACTCGGTTACCGTTCCCAACGTGTTCACGCCCAATGGCGACGGCCGCAACGATGGCTTTGTGATCCGCGGACTGATGAGCTACCAAACCGAGCGCATTGTGAAAATCTACGACCGCTGGGGTACCCTGGTGTACGAAAACACCAACTACGACAACAGCAGTCCGTGGGAAGGCGAAGACCGCCAAGGACAACAAGTTCCTTCCGGTGTATACTTCTACATTGTGGAAGCCTTCGACGCCCCCAACAACATTCCTCCTGCCTATGCCGGCCGCCGCCGCCAGTGGAAGGGCAATGTAACCGTGCTCCAAAAGCCGTAATCCAACCGCACCCCAAGTGCAAAAAGGGGGTCTCTCGCGAGACCCCCTTTTTTTGTGCCGTAATTTAGCAGCATGTCCGCCGGAGATCCCTTTGCCCACCTGCGTGTTTTTCTGCGGAGTCTTCCCGAAAAACCGGGGATCTACAAACACCTCGACGAGGACGGCAAAATCCTGTACATCGGCAAGGCCAAAAGCCTGAAGAATCGGGTGAATTCCTATTTCCGGGGCAGGCACGACAACCAACGCCTTCAGAACCTGGTGATGCAGGTCCGTCGGATTGAGTTCATGGTGACGGACACCGAATACGAAGCGCTGCTGCTGGAAAATACCCTCATTAAAAAGGAGCAGCCCAAGTACAACATCAACCTCAAGGACGGCAAGAGTTATCCATGGATTGTGGTCAAAAAGGAACGCTTCCCACGCGTTTTCCCCACCTTTCAATTCAAGCCCAAGGAGGGCGAGTACTACGGACCCTACGTATCCACCAAGGGCATGTACACGGTGCTGGACCTCATCAAGCAGCTCTACCCGCTGCGAACGTGCAACCTGGCCCTGACGCAAGAAAACATTCGGGCCGGGAAATTCAAGGTGTGCCTGGAATACCACCTGAAAAACTGCAAGGGGCCCTGCGTGGGGGATCAGTCGGAGGCGGAGTATTCCAGGACCTTGGAGGCGGTTCGGTCGTTGCTCCGCGGCCATCTGCGGCAGGCCAAGCGTTTGCTCACCCAGCAGATGGAAGAACACGCAGCTTCCTGGGAATACGAGGCCGCCCAAGAAGCCAAAGACCGCCTGGAATTGCTGGAAAAATACCAAGCCAAGTCCACCGTGGTGAACCCCGCCGTGGGCGACGCAGACGTGTACACCATCTTGAGCGACGCCGAATTTGCCTACGTAAATGGGCTGGTCATCCGCGAGGGCGCGGTGGTGCGTGGCCACACCTTGGAATTCAAGAAAAAACTGGACGAAACCGACGCCGACCTACTGGCAGTGGGCGTGGTCGAACTGCGCTCCCTTTTTGCCTCCGAAGCCACCGAATTGCTGCTGTCCATGCCATTGGACCTGGATCTGAACGGGGCCAAGGCGTCCGTCCCCCAGCGGGGAGACAAACTGCGGCTCATCGAGCTCTCTTTGCGCAATGCCCGTGCCTACCGGTTAGAGAAACTGAAAAATCTCAGCATCGTAGACCCCGACCGGCACGTCAACCGCTTAATGACCCAAATGAAACAAGACCTGCGGCTCCCCGTGGAACCGCGCCATTTCGAGTGCTTCGACAATTCCAATTTTCACGGAGATTTTCCGGTGAGCGCGTGCGTCGTGTTTAAGGAAGGGAAGCCGTCCAAGCGGGACTACCGGCACTTCAACGTAAAAACCGTGGAGGGTCCGGACGACTTTGCCACCATGGCGGAAGTGATCACGCGGCGGTACAGCCGGTTGCTGGACGAAGGCCAACCCCTGCCGCAGTTGATTTTGGTCGATGGAGGAAAGGGACAGTTGTCTGCGGCGGTGAATGCGTTGGACGCCCTGGGACTTCGGGGCAAGATTTCCATCATCGGCATTGCCAAACGTTTGGAGGAACTCTACTACCCCGGCGACTCCGACCCCCTCTACCTGGACAAGCGGTCGGAAACCCTGAAAGTGCTGCAACGGGCGCGCGACGAAGCCCACCGATTTGGCATCACGCACCACCGCAACCGACGGAGCAAAGGAACCATTGCCACGCGTTTGGAGACCATACCCGGCGTGGGTCCAGCTACCGTGGAATTGCTGCTATCGCACTTCAAAAGCGCCGCGGGAATCCAGCGGGCCACTTTGGACGAGGTGGTGGCCATTGTGGGCCGCAAGAAGGCCCTGGCGGTCAAAGACGCCCTGGACCGTCCGGAGGCGGACTGAGCTCGCCGCGGATGGCGCGACGGCTAACTTCGGCGTTCTTCGCGCAAAATAACTCCGTCTTCTAAGTGGAACGTGCGCTTGGCGCGGTCTACCACCCGGGGGTCGTGGGTGGAAAAAAGAAAAAGGGTTCCCTCGGTCCGGTTCAATTCGGCCATGATGTCCAGCAGGGTGCCGGCGCTTTTGGAGTCCAAATTGGCCGTGGGCTCGTCGGCCAGGACAAAGGCCGGCTTGGAAGCCAAGGCGCGGGCGACGGCGACGCGTTGCTGTTGACCGCCGGACAACTGGGCCGGGCGGTGGTGGGCCTTGTCTGCGAGACCGACGGCGTCCAGCAGTTCCATTCCCCGGCGGTTTCGTTCCGCGGCGGGAATGCCTTGCAGCTCCATGATGAACACCGTGTTTTCCAAGGCCGTTAAAACCGGGATCAGGTTGTAGGCTTGGAAGACAAACCCAATGTGCTCCAACCGAAACCGAACGAGGTCGGCGTCGGACAACTGGTGGAGGTCGGTGTTGTCTACCCGAACGGTGCCCCGCGTGGGGCGGTCCAACCCGCCAATCAGGTTCAACAAGGTGGTCTTTCCGCATCCGGAAGGGCCCACCAAGGCCGCAAATTCCCCTGCTTCCACGGTTAGGTTGATCCCGTTCACGGCCACCACTTCAGAGGCCGTCTCGGTGTAAATCTTGGTCAACGAGGACAATTCAATCAGGCTCATAGGGCGCGCATGCTTTCAATGGGATTCAGGGAAACGGCTTTCCGTGCAGGGACCAGCGCCGCCAAAATAGACAATACAAAGACCATAAGGGCCACGGGAAGGTACCAGTGCGTGACCACTTCGGGATAGATCACCGGTGCAATGCCAAACTGCGCCAGGCCGTCGGCAAACATTTCCAGAGAAATCCCGACCCGCGAGGTGAACACCAAGGTTCCATGGCCCAGCAACAACCCAAAGGGAAGTCCCACCAGCGTGAGCAGTACCGTCTCCAGGACCACCAAGGCAAACACCCGGGCCCGGGTCATGCCTACGGCCATCAACATGCCCAGTTCCCGCTGCCGCTCCAAGATGGCCATGAGCATGGTGTTCAAAATCCCAAAGGCCATGGCCAGCAGCATAATGCCCATAAACAGCATCAAGGCCTGGGCCATGATTTCGTCCACGTAGCCCATTTCCGGAGCGGCTTGCCTCCACGTCTGCACGCGGAGTCCCGGCAAAGAAGATTGAATGTCCGCGCAAACGGCCTCGAGCTCCTCTTTCTGGCGGGCGGTGGCGTCGTCTACCCGGAAAGAGAGGGTGTGCACCGCGTTTGGCAACTGCACTTCCCGCGCCAGATGGTCCAGCCGGACGTAGGCCAAGGCCTCTTCGGTGCGGCTGGAGGCGCCGTGGTAGCTGCCTTCGATGGTATACAAGGTGCTGTGCACCGCCCCAGCAGTGTCTTGGTAAGTGAATACCACCGGGTCCCCCACACGCAGGTCCAAGCGCTTGGCCAAGGCATCGCCAATCACCACCCCGTTGAACAGGCGCGAGGTGTCCGCCAGGAATTCCCCTTCGGTGATGCTGCTAGGCACCGTAAACAGCGATGCTTCTCGCTGGGGATCCACCCCTTGGACCAAGAGACCCGAAGACCCCGAGGCCGCTTGGACCATGGCAGGGAGCTGCAAACGGGGCGCGACCCCGGTCACCCGGGGATGGGCTTCCAAAGCGGCCAGCGCCTTGCGGGCGTCGGGGACCAGCGCCTTCAGCGCGGTGCCGTCGGAAACGTATCCGGGAACATGCACCTGGCCGTGCGCCAAGTAGTCGTCTATGGCAGACTGCACCCGCGCGTTGTTGATTCCGCTGGCCCATCCCATCAGGAACAAGCCGGCCCAAACGCCCAGGCCCATGGAAACAAAGACCACCGCGCTGCGCACGGGGTTTCGCCATATGTTCCGCCACGCCATGCGCAGCAAAGAGGTTCCTGCTGGTATCATCCTCGGTATACCGTTGGGGCCTTAAACACAGCTTGTACCGGCCACACCGCCACCGCCACAGCCAAAATCCAAATCATAAAACCGTGTGTGAAAACAATGGACGGATCCATGCTGGGGGGCAAGATGGGCGCCCACCCTTGCCGCACAATGGCCTCGGCCAGTTCTCCCCGCAACCGCAGGGGATAATGATGCATGATCTCCATGGCCAACCGACCTGCCCCGCCGCCCAAAACCGCTCCCAGCAAGGCCAAAAATGTGGCCTCCAAAAAAACCGTTGCGGCCAATAGCCGGCGCGAAACCCCCAAGGCAATCTGCATACTGAATTCCCGACGTCGTTCTTCAACCAGCATCAACATGGTGCCCAAAAGCCCAAATCCTATGACCACGTACAGCACCGATAGCACCACGAGGCCACCGGTAGAGTCGGCCCGGATGGCCTGGTCCAGCTCCGGCATGCGTTCCTCCCAGGTGCGCCACTGCGCCCCTTCCAGCGGGTAGTCCTGGGGCAAGCGATCGGCCACCGATCGGTGATCGCTGGGGTTTTTGGGAGATAGGACCACCGAGGTCCAGAGTCCGTAGGCCCCAAAGAATTGCTGGGCATCCGGCAGGGCAACTACGGCCAGCCGTTTCTCCAATTCGGGGTTGCCAATCACGACTTCGCCCGCCACCACAAAGGCGCCGTTGGCCAAGCTGCCTTGGTATCCCTGGCCCAGCCCCACCACGGAGTCGCCCACGGAAACGCCGAGCTGGCGGGCCAATCCGGGGCCCAACCAAATGGACCCGGCCGGGCCTTCTCCAATGCCGCGCTGCTCGCGCTGGGCGTCAATGCCCACCAACTGGGCCACGCTGCCCCCGGCCGCGCCGCTGAGCCAAACGAAGCCCGATACCCGGGGCGCGGCTTTTTTAACTTGGGGATCTTGCTCTACGGCCTGTAGCCATTCCAGGTTTTCGGGCATGGCGGCGTCCAGGTTTTGCAAGGGCCAGTACCCGTCCGCAGCCACTTCGGTGTATCCCAGCACATTGCCCACCAAGGTTTCAATCATGTGCCCGTACACACCCAGTTGCAAGGACCGCATGACCACGGCAAAAAAGAGGGCAAAAGCCACCGCGGCCACCGAGATGGCACTCCGGCGCCGGTTGCGGCCCAGGTTTCTCCACGCCAACCGCAAAGCAAGCCGGAAACCCATCCAAAAAGACGGATGGGCACTCATTTAGCAGGGAGGGCCTTCAATTTATCTACCGAAAAGAAACCGGGGGTCAATCCGGGCCGACGTTCCCACGCCAAAACCTCCATGCGTGTATGTTGCTTCTTGCCCGACGGCTGGAAGCGAATTTCGCTGGGCATCCGCACGCCGTCCCAGGTTTTGTAGGTCAACACATCCAAGGTCTGGGCCAACTTTCCGCGTCGGTCCAGGTATTCCACCCGCACCACGTCGGGCTTGTCTATTGCCAAATGCAGCAGCACTTTGGACCACACCACCGGGAGTCCGGGCTTGGGCACCGCGGCAATCACCCGGCACTTTCGGTTGTTGGTGGTGGTCATGTCTTCCACCAAGGACAAGGTGTATTCTTTGGAAAACGACGCCTCGCCCAAAATTTGGTCCAGTTGAAGATCTGACCCCATCCACCCCTGCATGAGCATGGAGGCCGGCAACTGCACCACCTGCTTTGCTTTGGGAAGGTAGCTCCACATTTTCTTGTCTGCCCGCAGGTAGGCGGTGCCCTTGTCTTGCGCCGGGCTGAGCACCTCGGCCAACGCATGGGTGTTGCTGAAATTCCAAGCGCGGACTTCCATCACCCGGGTGTAGGTGGGCCGAACCGACGAAATGCGCAGCGTGGCGTACGCGTTGTACCGCACTTGGCTGGCCTCCGCGGCCGCTACCCAGGCCTTGGGGTCTTGAGCGGAAAGGGAACCTGTAAAAACCAGCAAGACAAGCAGGAAAAAGAGGCCCTGACCACCGGTCCGTGAACCCAAACGGCGTAAATTTGTATTCATAGTAACTCTAGACAGACCAAAGGTATGTACCCCGAAGATTTGATTGCTCCCATGCGCCAAGAATTGGTGCAGGCCGGTTTTACCGAAGCCCGCACCCCAGAAGCCGTAGATGCTGCTTTGTTAAACCCCGAAGGCACCACTTTGTTTGTGGTCAATTCGGTTTGCGGTTGCGCCGCAGGTTCCGCCCGCCCCGGTGTTGTACATGCCGTGTCCAGCGCTGCCCACAAGCCCACCCGTCTGGTGACTGCTTTTGCCGGCAACGACACCCAGGCCGTCGATCGCGCCCGCGCACTGATGCTCCCTTTCCCTCCTTCTTCTCCCTGCATGGCTTTGTTCAAAGACGGCGAGTTGGTGCACATGATTGAGCGCCACCACATCGAAGGACGCCCGGCCCAAAGCATTGCAGAAAACTTGCTGCACGCGTTTGAGGAATACTGCGCATAATTCGCGCAGAACCGATTTTTATGCACGGGCGTCTCCATGGGGGACGCCCTTTTTTTGCCTCAACCCCAGCGAATTTTGTGCCGTTCGATGCCCGTATGCCGACGGCAACTTCCGCAGCATCCACAAACGTTCGTTAAAAAATTGTTACCGATCCCCCGGGAGGTATATTGTATTTTATACACTTAATGCCTACTTTGGTCTCCTCATTTCACGGCAACACAAAAACCACCGCATGATGAAACCCCTACAATGGCTCATCGCTGCTGCACTGTCCATCGGACTCAGTGCTGCTGCATCGGCACAAAACGGCACCCTCCGCGGAACCGTCACTTCCAGCAAGGGCGAAACGCTTCCCGGCGTCAGCGTAAAAACAGACGGTAAAAGCTTTGCCGTTGTCACCAACGCCAACGGCGGTTACCTTTTGAGTGTGCCCGCAGGTACGTACAAGTTGGTGGCCAGCGGCATGGGCTACAAAGCTTCCAGCAAGTCGGTCACCGTGGTTGCCGGCAAGGAAACCCCTGCCAACTTCACCCTCACCGAAGATGTCAGCGTATTGGACGACGTGGTCGTCATCGGTTACGGCCAGTCCAACACCAAAGACCTCACGGGTTCCTTGGTCAGTGTCAAGTCCCGCACCTTCCAGCGCGGCGCTTTCTCCACCCCCGAACAATTGATTGTCGGAAAAACCCCAGGGGTTCGCATCACCTCCAACAGCGGTCAGCCTGGATCGGGCAGCCGGATTCGCATCCGGGGCGGCTCTTCTTTGAACGCCAGCAACGACCCGCTGGTGGTTATCGACGGTCTTCCTGCCGACGGATTGGGACTTATCAACCCCGCAGATATTGAGAGCTTTACGATTTTAAAAGACGCGTCTGCTGCAGCCATTTACGGTTCGCGCGCCGCCAACGGGGTTATCCTGGTGACCACCAAAAAAGGCGCCGCTGGAAAGGCATTTGCTGCGGATCTCAACGTCGTGTACTCCGTGCGCAACAACCGCAACCAGGTAAACGTATTGTCCGCGGACGAATTCGCCAATGCCGTAAATACCTACGGAACCAAAGCCCAGATCAGCCGCTTGGCTACGGCCCCCGGCTGGACCAAGGTGAGCCGCAACGGCGCAAGCACCTTTGACTCCATCATCCCCACCGATTCCGCTACCCGCACCAATTGGCAAGACGTCATCTACCAAACCGGTATGGTGCAAGACATCAACGTGGCCTTTACCGGAGGCATCAAGAATTTGCCTTACCGCTTGAGCCTGGGCCGCTACCACGAAACCGGTGTCCTCCGCCGGTCCGACTTGACGCGCTACAGTGCCAGCTTGAATGCTTCGCCCGACATCATCAAAGGAAAATTGAAGGCAAATTTTGCCGGAAAACTGATTTCCTCCACCCAAAACTATTCCAACACCGGTGCCATTGGAACCGCGGTCACCTTTGACCCAACGCGCCCTATTTATTCGGGCGACACGTCCTTTTTGGGCGGGTACTTCGAATGGGTACGCAACAACGAACCCAACGGCCTGTCTCCCAAGAACCCCCTCGGTTTGATTGAACAGCGCACCGACCGCGGAAACAACACCCGCGTGTTGGGCAACGTATTGTTCGATTACAAGGCCACCGCCGACGACAAGTTGCACCTGTACATGAACCTGGGCGGAGAATATTCCCACACCAACGGCAATTTCTTCACCCCCGCCTCCGCGGCCGCCAGCTGGTTCCAAGGAGGGGAGAAAGGCCAATACGCCTCCACCCGCACCAACCGCCTGCTGGAAGCCTATTTCAACTACAAGACCAACCTCTCCGCCAATATCAAGACCGATTTGACGGGCGGATATTCGTTCCAGCACTGGAGCACAACCAGCCCCACCTTCCCCGTATTGAATGCAGACGGTTCCGACACCATGGTAGCCCCTGCTGCCAACGATTTCTTTACGGAAAACGCTTTGATGTCGTTCTACGGACGCTGGAATGTCAATGCCTTTGACAAGTACTTGTTCACCTTCACCTTGCGCCAAGACGGTTCGTCGCGCTTCTCCAAAGAAAGCCGCTGGGGTCTGTTCCCTTCCGCTGCGGTAGCCCACAATTTGTTGAAGGAAGGTTTCTTGGCCAACCAAACGGCATTCTCCACCCTGAAGTGGCGCGCTGGATGGGGCATCACCGGTCAGCAAGACATCTTCAACGACTACGCCTACATTCCGAACTACATGCCCAGCTCCAGCACGGCGTCGTACCAGTTTGGCAACGACTTTGTGACCATGCTGCGCCCCGATGCGTACGACTACAACCTGCAGTGGGAAAAAACGGCTACCACCAACATCGGTTTGGACTTCGGCTTCCTAAACAACCGCATCAACGGTGCCTTGGACGTGTACCAGAAGTACACCTACGACCTGTTGGGTGTGGTGCCCATTCCTGCGGGAACCAACTTCT
This sequence comes from Schleiferiaceae bacterium, assembly GCA_044352085.1. Classification (GTDB taxonomy): domain Bacteria; phylum Bacteroidota; class Bacteroidia; order Flavobacteriales; family Schleiferiaceae; genus CAMDTE01. The sequence continues at coordinate 66 of JBILEM010000025.1, read as the reverse complement.
CCAACCGCGTTTTGACCAACGTCGGCCAGATGTCCAACCGCGGAATTGAAGCCAACGTAAACTTTG
>JBILEM010000222.1:0-2759 GCA_044352085.1 Schleiferiaceae bacterium | reverse complement strand
GACATTGCGGTTGCAGCAGGGAATTCCGGGCCTGCTGGGCGGAATGGTGGGGTTTACGTCGGCGCGGTTTGAGGTATCCGACAACCTGGAGCACCCCAGGTGGGGCTACACCCGGTGGTCGGCCGGAGCGGGTGGATTCTTGGCCAAGGAGCTCGACAGCATCCGGTTTATTGAGCACAAGTTTTTTCGCGGGTCGGACCAGGTGCTATTTTCCAACCCCAGCAACTCCATGCAGGCGTTGGATTCGACCTACAACACCGCGCGCCCTTATTTGGACTTTTACGGTATTCACCATTTCGCCCGCAGCCCCCTGGATTACATTCCCCTGGTCAAGGAGCTTCGCATAACGCCGGTGGTGGGCGGGAGCGGTATGTTTATAGGGGAAGCCAATTGGCTGCATCTGGAGGCCTATGCGGGGCTCGAGATGCCCTTTAGGCTTTGGGATCAGCGCTTCCGCTACGGGTTGTACTGGGTTCGTCGAATCGGAGAACCGACTCCCGAAATCTTCCGCTTCAAGGTGGGTTTTGACGTGTACGACGCTTTTATGGGGCGCTGGAATTACTGAGGCAGAACGCCCCGCACGGTTGCCTCGATCTTATCGGCCATCTCGGCAGTAGGAAGGTCGTTGGGATCTCCGTGGAAGGGGTCCTCAATTTCCTCGGCAATCAACTCGATACTGGCCAATACATACAATATAAAGGCGGTAACAGGTACGACGGCATAGCCCATGCTGGTGGAATACACCACCGGAAAGAGCATCACGTAGAAGAAGATGAATTTCTTCAGGAAAACGCTGTACGAAAAGGGGATGGGTGTTGTTTTGATGCGTTCGCAGGCGCCACAAACGTCCAGCAAAGCCGAAATCTCGGGCTGGAGCAGCAGGAGCTGGGAGTCGGTTAGTTTACCTTGGGCTACCCAGCTGTGGAGGGTTTGGGTGAGGGATTGGTGCACCGCCAAGGGCTGGTGTTCCGCTTGGTCCCAGCTGGGCATGTGGCCGAGTTGGGGGTGGCGTTCGTTTCGAAGGTGGTACTGCAGGGTTTGGGCGAAGGTCCCCAGTTGGTCGCCGATGGTAGCGGATTCGGAGCGATTCAAGCCCGGCAGTGCGGCCACGTGGCTGGCCAAGGTGCGGCTCACATTGGTTAAAGTGCCCCACTGTTTGCGGCCCTCCCACCACCGGTCGTAGGCAGTATTGGTTCGGAAGACCAGCAACAAAGACAGGGTAAAGCCCAACAACGAATACATGGCAGACACACTTTGGGTGTGGGTGCGCAGGTCGTTGTCTAAGAAATAGGTGCTTTCCAAATACGCAATAAGGCCCGAGTAGGCAGCCACTGCCCACAAAAGCGGCCCTAGAACCGAAAGGGTTTCCGACCGGTGCAGTCGGAAAATAAAGGTGAACCAGGCTTTGGGGTTGTAGGCAATCATGGAGGCAAAGATAGCGGGTACAATTCCGAAGTCCCGATGCGGGTGTAGCGCTCTTTTGTTTGGGATTTCCGGTAATGAACGCGCCCGCCTAAGGCGGGCGCGTAGTTCTTCAAGAAAGTGGAGCTGGCGGGAATCGAACCCGCGTCCAAACAAGGAAGCCGAGGGCTTTCTACATGCTTAGTGACCCATTGATTTTCGTCGGCCGGCCGCGGGGGCACGCGCTACCGGTCGCTTAGACGATTGCATTTTCAGAGACGCTGAACGCCGCAGTTTCTCCTATTCCCGCATTTCCAGCACCCCTGGATCGAACTCCGCAGGTCAGGGATTTCGAGGGATGTCCTGCTCCCGCACCTGGTGCGGGACAAGCTTAACCTACATTCCGTAGATTAGGCGGCAAGAGCGTAGTTAGACTCGCCAAATAAAGATCCCAGCATTGAATTTACGAGCATTCAACTGGATAGCTCGGCATGCTTACACACTTCTTCGTCTTGCTGTCAAAACCGGTCAGCCCCGACGTTGCATGATTTTACAAAGGTACGCCGATTTTACGCGGCCTGCGCTTGATGGTTGTGGAATTGGTAGAAGGCATCTTGCGCTTGGTTAGGGCAGGCGTAGCGCTGTGGGACGCCTACTTTGACGGTAACTTCCATTGCCGGTTGGCGGAGCACCCGCCAGGCGTGGTTCAACCAGTCCCGAAAAAATCCAGGTGCCATCGTGTGAAAATACAAGGGGGTTGGGTTGTGGTAGCGAATGGATAAAAACGCAAGGGGCAACCCCTCTTCAACGGCTGAATGAAAAAGGCCAGGCTTGACGGCTTGAACGGTGTGGCTTCCGGTGGTTTGTCCCTCTGGAAATACAAAAACACTGGTGCCCTCCCGTAACTTCTGGACGACGATTTGGCGGACGGACCGTCGGCTGTGGGGACAATGCCGGTTGATCCATACGGTTTGCAAGGCCCGTCCCAACCAGCCGATGAACGGTTTGTTTTTGAATTCGTGGGCAGCAACCAAAACCGAGTCCGTTGGATTCAGGGCAAACAGAATATCCAAGTAAGAAGGGTGGTTGCACAAGTACAGTGCGGGCTCATCGGCAAATTGCCCTTCCCACCGCGGGGCAAAGGAGAGGAGACGGGCAATTCCATCCACGCCTTGAAAAGCAAACCGTTGGGCTTTGCGCTTTCCGGCCAAAATGCGCACCACCGGAATGGCCACGGAAAGCAGCGTCAATCCGATTAGGGTCAAGGCTCCTTTCGTTGCTGCCTTTAAGCAATTGATAATCATTCGGTTAAAATAGGAAATTCTCTCTTACCTTCCGATGCATTAATCCGTAAAGTC
>JBILEM010000221.1:0-2778 GCA_044352085.1 Schleiferiaceae bacterium | reverse complement strand
CGATGTCTTCAATCTGCTCGAAATCCGCAATACCGCCTCCTACTTCTGGGTGATGGACATTTCTTCGGCCCGCTACTATGCCGTTCCCAACTACTTAACGAACAGGCTTTTCAATGTGAAGGCCGTTGCCACTTTTTGACCTCTTGAACGTTATCCCATGCGCGTAGCCGGTACCATCCCCCACCCCCTGTTTCACATCACCGGATACAGCATGGAGCGCTGGTGGTGGTTGGAAATCGAAGGCGGCCCGATGCGGCAAACCTACCGCTACCAAAAAGAGCGATTTCCTACGTGGGAATCGGTGGAACGCACGGTCAATGCCGAGTGGCTGGACCAAGTAAAACTGTCTTTTGACGCGATGTACGGAAACTGGTCCGCCCACCTAAGCCGCGTGCAAGAAGGCTGATTGGGATTTATTCGGGGCAATAGGAAATCGCCGAGTGTTTTTCTGCTCCCAAAGGGCAGTGTTACCCTTGAGGCGTTGTTTCCCAAGTACGAAGCGCCCGGGCAATGCGCTCCAATGCTTCCTGCATTTCGGTTTCGGTAATCACCAACGGAGGGGCAAAACGGATGATGTTGCCGTGGGTGGGTTTGGCCAAAACGCCCTCGTGGGCCATGGCCATGCAAATTTCCCACGCCGCAGAGCCTTCGGGCGAGTCATTTAGTTCGACGGCATTTAGCAATCCCCGGCCACGCACCAAACCCATAATAGCAAACCGCTCTTGCAAGGATTCCATGCCCTGGCGGAATTGCACACCCCGACGGCGTGTATTTTCCAAAAGGCCTTCTTCCAAAAGGACATCCAAGGCTGCAATGGCAATGCGGCTTGCCAACGGATTGCCGCCAAAGGTGGAACCGTGCTGACCGGGATGAATGGTCAACATAACTTCGTCGTCCGCTAAAACGGCAGAAACCGGGTAGAGACCTCCGCTCAGGGCCTTGCCAAGTATCAAGATATCGGGACGGATGTATTCTGCTTGTCGTTCGCAGGACGAGGTGCAGGTGCAGGTGCCGCAGGAGGAAAGCCAGGCGCCCGTTCGGCCCATGCCGGTTTGTACCTCGTCGGCAAGCATCAGCACACCGGCCTCGGTGCAGGCTGTACGAACGCCCGCCCAATAGGACGAGTCGGGAAGCACCACCCCGGCCTCGCCTTGGATGGGTTCGGCCAAAAATGCCGCCACATGAGGGTCTTTCAATGCCGCTTTCAGAGCGTCCAAATTGTTGTAGGGAATGCGCACAAAACCCTCTGCATAGGGTCCAAATCCAGCGTAGGAGTCGGGATCCGAAGAAAAGGAAACAATGGTGGTTGTCCGGCCGTGGAAGTTGTTTTCTACCACCACAATCTTGGCGTGCTGCGCCGGAATCCCCTTGACGTCGTAGGCCCACCTCCGGGCCAATTTAATGGCTGTTTCCACGGCTTCCGCCCCAGAATTCATGGGCAGGACCTTGTCGTACCCCAACAACTGCGTGATTTTTTCTTCGTAGCGCCCCAATTGGTCGTTATAAAAGGCCCGCGAGGTAAGCGCCAATTGGTCCGCTTGCTCGTGGAGCGCTTGCGTAATTTTGGGATGACCGTGTCCTTGGTTCACGGCCGAATAGGCGCTGAGAAAGTCAAAATATTCCTTCCCGTCCACGTCCCAAACGCGCGCGCCCTTACCGCGGGACAACACCACGGGCAAGGGGTGGTAATTGTGGGCTCCGTATTGGGCTTCGCGGTCCATGTGGGCTTGCGACGTGGGGGAGGCTTGGGATGCTTTCATAAACCAAAGATAAGGCCGGTTTGCTTGCCTATCTTTGCGCAGTGAAGTGGGAATCAATTCGAATTGAACGGGCCGGGTCCCGGGGTATTTGCGTGGCTAAAACGCCCGAAGGACAAACCTTGTTGGTCACGGGTGCTGCGCCCGGAGACATCGGCACCGTAGTAGGCATCCGCAAAAAGAAAGGCTACATCGAAGGCCGGATGGAACACATCGAGGTTCCATCTCCCGACCGCGTTACGCCTCCGTGTTCGCACTTTGGGTCGTGCGGAGGCTGCAAGTGGCAGCACATCGACTACCGGGCGCAAGCCGCCTTCAAAGGCCAGGAAGTCCGCGACCACTTGGAACGGTTGGGCAAAGTCCGCGATGCCCACTATTTCCCATCGCTGGAAGCTCCCCAGGCCTACCGATACCGCAACAAAACCGAGTATTCGTTTTCAGCCCTTCGGTGGCTCTCTCCGGCAGAAATGGCCTCCGACCACGTATTTGAAGACCGAACCGGACTGGGTTTTCACGCGCCGGGTCTTTGGGACAAGGTGCTCGATTTGGACGAGTGCCATTTGGTGCCGGATGCCGGCAACCGAATCCGGAAGTGGATTCGGGAAAAAGGGCGGTCCTTGGAGATTCCTTTCTTCCACATGCGGGAAAAGTCCGGGTGCCTGCGGACGCTCACCCTCCGAAGCAACCGCCAGAACGAATGGATGGTCATTTTGCAGTACGCCGAGGAACACCCGGCGCTGGCAACCCTCGCGGGTGAACTGCAAGCCGCTTTTCCCGAGGTCGTAAGCTTTTACTGGGGCCTCAACGCCAAGGCCAACGACAGCTTGTACGACGTTCCGCTGGAATTGGTCTTTGGGGTTCCTCACCTGACCGAGACCATGGCCGCCGTTGCACCCAATCGCCCTGCCCTTCGCTTTCAAATTGGACCCAAGTCGTTTTACCAAACAAACCCGGAACAAGCGGAAGTACTCTACAAGCGTGCGCTTGAAATGGCCGAGATTGAACCCGGCGAACGGGTGTA
>JBILEM010000024.1:0-10166 GCA_044352085.1 Schleiferiaceae bacterium | reverse complement strand
TTGGGTTTGTCTTTCAGACCTTTAACCTCTTGCCCCGTCAAACTGCCTTGCAAAACGTGGCCTTGCCCCTGGTGTACGCCGGTTGGAGCAAAGCCGAACGCCTGGCCCGCGCAAAAGAAGTGCTGGGACTGGTCGGACTGGCGGACCGCATGGACCACCAACCCAATCAACTTTCCGGCGGACAGCGCCAACGGGTGGCCATTGGCCGTGCCTTGGTCAATTCCCCCTCCATGGTTCTGGCCGACGAACCCACCGGCAACTTGGATACGGCGACGTCTGTCGAAATCATGAAACTGTTCGACGAAATTCATGCCCAGGGCAATACCTTGGTAGTCGTCACCCACGAAGAAGACATTGCCCGCCATGCCAAACGCATTGTACGTTTACGCGACGGCTTAATTGAATCCGATGAACCCAACCGCTGATCTTTTTAACGCCGCTGTCGCCTTTGCCCCGCAAGCCGGGAGCACCACGCTGGCGCAGCGCCGAGCGGCGTTGGCACGCCTGAAAAAATCCGTTCTGGCGCACCGTGACGCCTTTCACCTTGCGCTTCGGAGCGACTTGGGCCGCCCCGAGGCGGAAACCGACCTGAGCGAACTCTACGCAGTCACCAGCTTGGTGGACTACGTTTCCGGTCATTTGGCCCGCTGGATGCGCACCGAACGCGTTCCCAGTCCATTGACCCTGTGGCCTGCCCGGTCCGAAATTCGGTACGAATCCAAAGGCGCCGTTTTGGTCATGGCTCCCTGGAATTTCCCGGTCAATCTGAGCCTCAGCCCCGTCGTTTACGCCATTGCTGCCGGAAATGCCGTCGTACTCAAGCCCAGCGAAGTAGCCCCTGCTTCTGCCCAAGTGCTTTCCGACGTCGTCCGCGATGCCTTCCCAGAAGGCTGGGTGCGCATGGCCTTGGGCGATGCCGACATTGCCAAATCCTTGCTGGAACATCCGTGGAACCACATCTTCTTCACGGGTGGCCCGGCCATTGGCAAGCATGTTATGGCGGCGGCCAGCAAACACTTGACGTCCGTGACGCTGGAACTGGGCGGAAAATCCCCGGTGTTTTTGGACCAAAACTTTGACATGGCACGCGCTGGGAAGCTGTTGGCATGGGCCAAAACCATGAACGCCGGCCAAATCTGCATTGCCCCCGACTACGTCTTGGTGCCCCGGGAAAAAATGGGCGACCTCATACACGCTTTTGCCCACGCCCTAAAAGCGATGTACGGCGAGCAGCTGGCCGCCAATCCGGACTACACCCGCATTATCAATGCGCGGCACTTCGAACGGCTTATGGCTTGGCACACCGACGCCCAAAATGCCTGCGCCCAGATGTGGCAGCCGGAGGCCCCGCAGGCGGACCGCCTGTTCTTCCCTCCTACCTTGTATGTGGATCCAGACCCCTCTTGCCGAATTTCCTGCGAGGAAATTTTTGGACCCTTGCTGCCTTTGATTCCCTACGACCGCTTGGAAGATGCCTTGGCCTACGTGAATGCCAAAGAACGCCCCTTGGTAACCTACGTGCTCTCGGAAAACCGCACATTCCAAGAACGGACGCTGTCGGAAACACGGGCAGGCGCCACCGTCATCAACGACTTCATTATCCACTACATGCACCACGACCTGCCCTTTGGCGGTGTGAACCATTCTGGAATTGGGAAAAGCCACGGGATCTGGGGATTCCGGGAATTCACCAACGCCCGACCGGTGGTGCGTCGTCGGTGGGGGTTAAATCCGACGCTTTACTTGGCTCCTCCTTACACCGGATGGAAGAAAAAGGCTGCTGCCTTTTTGTTGCGTTGGATGTAAAAAAGTCCTTGGAGCGCGTGCGCGCTTAGCGCGGTGTAAACGGCTTTACGGCGCAACCGCCCGCAGCCGGAATTCTTGCCCGTTCCACGTGCCTTCCAATGTGTAGGCATCGTCTACCGTATCCAGGGTCCACGTTCCTTGCATGCGCTGGCCTTGTTCTGCTGCGGGGATTTTCCACTGGGCAACGAAGGCCTCCGGATTGGATGCACCTGTGCGGACGTCGGCCATCCGCGAGGAACCGTTGGCGTATACAAAAAGAAGGGTGTTGTCTTGGTCCCATATCACTTGTTTTGGACGGACTTGGCCGGGGCCGTAAAAATCAACGACGGTAAATAGGCCCGGAGTGCGAGTCGGTTCTTCCTGGAAGGCGGGCCATGCGGCAAAAAACGTCCATCCGAGCAAGAGGGGCCATGCCCAGAACGGCCACGCGGGCTTGGCGGAAGGTTGGCGACCCTCCAAGGACCATAGGAATACGGGGACAAGGGGAATAGCCCACAGCCAGACGGGGCCCGCTCCAAAAAACCAAGCGGTTAAGCCCCCTGGCAAAGCGGTCAGTACAGAAATAGCCGCTCCCCACCGGCGGGTTTTGGGCATTAGCAGCAAGACCAAGCCGGCCAACAGACCCGCTCCCAAAAAATGCTGCGCCATTCCGTGTTTGGCCCAAAACAGGGACCATTGGATGGAAGGTGCCCAGGCCTCTTCTGGGAGGACCAACCAGCGCCACCGGAAGGGCAAATAATGCAGGCCAAACTGCCTCAGCGCAAGCGGTGCCCACGACGCAACCACGCCCCACAGGGCCCAACGTTCAAAACGACGTTCCCACAACGTAGGATCCATCTCCGCGGAAAAATGATGGACCAACAGCAACACAACGGCAATGCCGGCACCAGCGGCCACCAGCAAAATGGACGGTAAGGCCATCCACTGCGCCAGATGCAGCAAGGAGGCCAAAACCAGCACCGAACTGGCCGCTGCAGAAATCAAAAGGCGAAAGGGAGAGGAAACGGCCATACACGTGCAATTGGTGTACGAAGGTACCATTTCCCGCCGCCAACAAAAAAGGCCAGCGCTTGCGCGCTGGCCTTGGTCGTTTGGAAGAGGCCGGGGCCTTAGTCCAGGGTCCGTTGAACCTCGACTTCCTTGAAGCCTTCGATGACGTCGCCGACCTTCATGTCGTTGAAATTCTTGATGTTCAAGCCGCAATCAAATCCTTTCGAAACTTCGCGAACGTCGTCCTTGAAGCGTTTGAGGGAACCCAATTCGCCGGTGTAAATGACCACCCCGTCGCGGATAATGCGTACACGGGTGTTCCGGGTGATGGTACCGTCCATGACCATACAGCCCGCGATGGTTCCCACCTTGCTGATTTTGAAGGTTTCGCGAACTTCCACGGTGCAGGCAATCTCCTCCTTGACTTCCGGCGACAACATGCCGGACATGGCGTCCTTGATGTCGTTGATGGCGTCGTAAATGATGGAGTACAAACGGATCTCGATTTCCTCTTTCTCTGCCAGTTTTCGGGCAGTGGCAGAAGGTCGAACCTGGAAGCCCACGATGATGGCTTTGGAGGCGCTGGCCAACAAGACGTCGGACTCGGTCACCTGGCCCACGGCCTTGTGGATGATATTCACCTGAATTTCCGGTGTAGAAAGGCGCTGCAAGGAGTCGCTCAGGGCCTCAATGGAACCGTCCACGTCGCCTTTCAAAATGATATTCAACTCTTGGAAGTCGCCTACAGCCAAACGGCGGCCAATTTCTTCCAAGGTGAGGTTTTTCTGGGAGCGGACGCTTTGTTCGCGGCTCAGTTGCTGGCGGCGCTGGGCAATCTGCTTGGCCTCGCGCTCGTCTTCCATGACGTTGAAGGTGTCGCCCGCTTGGGGGGCACCGTCCAGACCCAGGATGGAAACGGGGCTGGAAGGACCGGCCTCATCTACCTTGTGTCCGCGTTCGTCCATCATGGCGCGAACTTTGCCTGAGAACTGGCCTACCAGCATGTAGTCTCCAACGCGTAAGGTGCCGTTTTGAACCAACAAGGTGGTTACATACCCACGGCCTTTGTCCAGCGATGCTTCAATAACGGTTCCTTTGGCCATTCGCTTGGGATTGGCTTTGAGGTCCAGCAATTCCGCTTCCAGCAGGACTTTGTCCAGCAATTCTTGAACATTCAAACCGGTTTTTGCGGCGACGTCCTGGGACTGGATTTTTCCGCCCCAATCTTCCACCAACAGGTTCATGCCGGCCAGTTGTTCTTTGATCTTTTCGGGATTCGCTTCTGCCCGGTCCACCTTGTTGATGGCAAACACAATGGGAACGCCCGCTGCTTGCGCGTGGCTGATGGCTTCCTTGGTTTGGGGCATGACCGCGTCGTCCGCCGCCACAACAATAATGGCAATGTCGGTCACCTGGGCACCGCGGGCCCGCATGGCGGTAAACGCTTCGTGGCCCGGGGTATCCAGGAAGGTGATTTGCTGACCTCCGGGCAATTGCACACTGTAAGCACCAATGTGCTGCGTGATGCCCCCGGCCTCACCGGCGATGACATTGGCCTTCCGGATGTAGTCCAGAAGCGAGGTTTTACCGTGGTCGACGTGTCCCATGACCGTAACAATCGGGGCACGGGGAGACAAATCTTCTTCGGCATCGGCTGTTTCCAACAAGGCCTCGTTGACTTCTTCGTCCACAAAGAAGACGGAGAAACCGAATTCATCCGCTACGATGGTGAGCGTCTCCTTGTCCAGACGTTGGTTCATGGTGACCATGATGCCCAAGGACAAACAGACGGAGATAATGGCCGTTACCGGCACCGTCATCATGTTGGCCAATTCGGTTACCGTCACAAACTCGGTAACCTTCAATACTTTGTCTTCGGCAGAACGCAGCTGCAACTCGTTCATGACCTGATCCCGACGGTCCGCACGCTTGTCTCGGCGGATTTTGGAGCCCTTGGACTTGCGTCCTCCGGTGAGTTTCTCCAGCGTTTCGCGGATCTGCTTTTGGATTTGCTCGTCGGTCAACGCGGGCTTAGGCGCTGCGGGTTGCTTGTCTTGGCGTCCAGGACCTTGGCGTTGTCGGCCTTGTTGTCCGCCTACGGAGGCCGCACCGGTTGTCGTACGGCCCGTTCCGGAAATGTTGGCACCGCCCGTTGCACCTGTTTTGATGCGGGCACGTTTGCCTTTCTCGCCGCCGACACCGGGCTTGGTAGCCTTGGGGCGATTGAATTGACTCAAATCGATGGTTTGTCCCGTCAATTTGGGCCCGTCCAATTTCTGGTACTGGGTGGTGTGGTGAGCCGAAGTCTCTTCGGTGGTTGCTGCAGCCGGGGCGGGTGACGACGCAGCAGGTGCATCGCTGACAGAAGCTACCGACTCCGGATTAACCACGGGTGCTTCCACAACGGGCTCAGCCGGAGTCTCCTCTACCTTCGCAGCAACGGGTGCTGCTTTGGGTGCCTTCGGTTTGGGGGTTAAATCGATTTTTCCTGAAATCTTTGGCCCGGCCAAGGAGACGCGGCCACGGATAACCTCGTCCTTGGGTGCTGTTGCCGCTGCTGGAGCGGCAGATGGGGTCTCGACAGATTCGGGCGCAGGGGCGGCTTCCACGGCAGGGGCTGGAGCTGCTACGGGCTCGGACTTGGTCACTTCCGCAACGGGCGCGGCCACTGCGGGCGCTGGGGCCGGAGCTTCCACGGCCACCGGCTTTGCCGGTGCAGGGGCAGCAGCCGCCTGTTTTTCAGCCAACAAAGTGGCCTTTTCCTCCCGCTTTTGCGAGATGATGGACTCGGCCTGGTCCTTGTGGCTCTTGTCCGATGCGAAACTCCCCAACAAAACAGCATACTGCTCGTCGGAGATCTTGGTATTCCGGTTCTTCTCGACCTCGTGGCCTTTGGACAACAGGAAATCCACGGCCGTATCCAGGCCGATGTTTAACTCGCTGAGGACTTTACTAATGCGAATGCTGCTCATGCTGGGGAATTAATCTTCGAATTCGGCTTGCAAGATGGCGCGCACCTCCTGGATGGTTTCCTCTTCCAGGTCTGTGCGGTTGACCAAATCTTCCACGCTCATGTTCAGGACGTCGCGGGCGGTGTCGCAGCCCACAGACTGCAACGCCTCGATTACCCACTCTTCGATTTCGTCGGTGAAATCGGTGAGTGCTACGTCCTCTTCTTGGGCTACATCGTCGCGGTATACGTCGATTTCATAACCTGTTAAACGGCTGGCCAACTTGATGTTGAAGCCGCTGCGGCCAATGGCCAAGCTGACTTGGTCGGGCTTCAGGTATACTTCCACGCGGTTTTTGTCCTCGTGGATGACCATGTTGGTAATCTTGGCAGGCGCCAAGGCCCGTTGGATGAACAACTGCTGGTTGGTGGTGAAGTTGATTACGTCGATGTTCTCGCTGCGCAATTCGCGGACAATGCCGTGGATGCGGGAACCTTTCATGCCCACACACGCGCCCACCGGGTCGATGCGGTCGTCGTAGGACTCCACGGCTACTTTGGCTTTTTCACCCGGGATGCGGACTACTTTGCGCACGGTGATGATGCCGTCGAATACCTCGGGAATCTCGGTCTCGAACAACTTGGCCAGGAACAACTCGTCCGTACGGCTCAGCAAAATGAAGGGCTTGGTGCCTTTGATTTCGACTTTCTTGACAACGGCGCGAACGGTATCTCCCTTGCGGAAAAAATCCTTTTCCGGGATCATTTCGTTCTTGGGGAGGATGAGCTCGTTTTGGTTGTCGTCGTAGATGATGATCTCGCGGTGACGCACGTGGTGCACCTCGCCGGAGATGATTTCGCCTTCCATGCCTTTGTAGCGCTTGAAAAGCTCCTCGGAATCGTGCTCTTGTACGCGCAGCATCAAGGTTTGGCGGAAAGCCAAAACAAAACGGCGGCCCAATTGCTCCAATTTGATTTCTTCAGACACCTCTTCACCCACTTCGAAGTCAGGCTCAATCTTGAGCGCCGCACTCAGGGCAATTTGCGTGTTTTCATCCTCAACGGCATCGTCTTCCACGATGATCCGGTTGCGCCAGATTTCCAAATCGCCTTTGTCGGGGTTGACAATGACATCGAAGTTGTCGTCTGCTCCGTACTTCTTTTTCAATTGGGTACGGAAAGCGTCCTCGATGAACGACATCAAGGTGACGCGGTCGATGTTCTTCTCTTCCTTGAACTCGCCGAAGGATTCAATAATGGCCAGGTGCTCCATGGTCCTGTGTTTGCTTAAAACTTGAATTCTAAAACTGTTTCTACTGTCTCTGCGAGGGGCAATTCTACCCGCTCCTCGAGGTCCATCTTGCCTTTGCCTATGGTTTTGGGCACGCGAACGGTGCGCACCAAAACCAACTTCTCGCCGTCGAACGACTCCAAAGTGCCGTGCTCTACCCGTCCGCCTTGGCAGGAAACCTTGACGGTCCGACCAATGGCCTTGCGGTATTGCGACTCCACTCGGAAGGGATTGAACATGCCCGGTGAGGAGACTTCAATGCCGTAATTCTCAGAATCTTCGCCCAGTGCGTTTTCCACGGCGCGGTTGATCATTTTCAACGCTTGGATGGAAATGTGCCCTTCGTGCAAATCGGCATACACCTGAATGCGCCCGTCTCCGGATACATTCATGTCCACCAAAAAGGCATCTTGGGTGGCCAGAGCGGCCTCCACAATGGGGCGTAATTCGTTGATTGTGAGCATAAAAGCAAGTGTACTAGAACAAAAGAGGGGACTGTCGTCCCCTCCTATTCCTCTTAATACGCTGCAAATATACGCATTTTCTAGAAATCAGTCCGTGAATTCGTACAAAGGGTCGATGCGGGAGCCGGCTGGCAAATCGCACACCGTTTTGATGAGGCCGTCGGACAGGCCGTAGACCCAGCCGTGCAAATGCGGTGCTTGGCGGGACTTCCAGGCCTTTTGGACAATGCTGGTCTTGGCCAGATTCATGACTTGCTCCTGGACGTTGAGCTCCACCATGCGGTCAATACGCGCATTCTCGTCGGTGATGGCCTCCACTTCGTCGGCATGGAATCGGTGCACGTCCTTGATATTGCGCAGCCATTTGTTGATGATGCCGAAGGATTTGTTGGTCATGGAGGCCTTTACTCCTCCGCATCCGTAGTGGCCGCAGACGATGATGTGCTCCACGCCCAAGTGGTGTACGGCGTATTCCAGAACCGTCAAGAGATTCAAGTCTGTGTGGACCACCATGTTGGCAACGTTGCGGTGTACAAAAATCTCTCCGGGCTCGGTACCGGTGATTTCGTTTGCGGGCACCCGGCTATCGGAGCATCCAATCCACAAAAACTTTGGGGTTTGTATGTTTTCCAGGCGGCTGAAGAATTTGGGGTCGTCGGCTACCCGTTCTTGGGCCCACGCTTGGTTGGCCATGAGGAGTTGGTCAATGGGGTTCATGCGGAGGGGTTTTGGGGTTGGGGGCGTAAACGTCAAAGGAAGCTGACTGCGTCGGGTTTTTCTTACACGCTACTTGGATGTTCCGCAAGTGGGCATGGGCGCAGTAGTCCAGCAATACCTCTTCCACATCGGGGTCGATGTAGTCTGCGTGGGAAATATCCAACAGAACTTCGGAACCAGCCGGAATGGCTTCCAAGCGGGTTTTGATACCTCCCTTGTTCAAGAAAGACACATTGCGCCGGAGTCGGAACAAAACGAGGTTGTCTTTCCGCACCTCCGCATAGGTGGCGTGGAAGGCTTGGAAGGCAATGAAAAAGACGGAAACGACCAAGCCAATAGCGATTCCCACAAGAAGATCGGACAACAGAATGGCTGCCACCGTGGCCGCAAAGGGAATCCATTGGCCGCGGCCGCGAAGGACTGCGGCTTTTAGGACCTTGGGGTGGGCCAATTTGTAGCCGGTAAAAATCAAAATGGCCGCCAAGCTGGCCTTGGGGATGGCGTTGAGCACGTCCTTGGCAAGTACCACCGCAAGCGCCAAAATCAACCCATGGAAAATGGTACTGGCCTTGGACTGGGCCCCGCTTTGGGCATTTACGCTGGTCCGAACCACCACCGAGGTGACGGGCAAGCCGCCTACCAGGCCAGACAGGGCGTTGCCTGCTCCTTGGGCCAACAACTCGCGGTTGGTAGGTGTAACGCGTTTCAGGGGGTCCAATTTGTCTGCGGCTTCAATCGAAAGGAGGGATTCCAAGCTGGCTACCAGAGCTATGGTAAGCGCCACAATCCATACGGCGCGGTCAGACAGGCCCTGCCAATTGGGGGTGTTCCACGTCCGAAATCCTGTGCCGAGCTCTACTTTGTGGCTTGCTGCTAGAAACCAATCCGGCCCAAGCAAGGGGAGAATTTGGACCAGAAACAGTCCCAAAACCACGGCGATAAGGGCGGCGGGCAGGAGGCGGCCAGCCGTTTTTTTGGCCCAACCGGTTGCGTCCGCCAGAAACATCACCAAAAGGGACAAGGAGCCAATGACCGCTGCCGGGGGAGAAATCCGCCACAGGGCATGCAGCAATCCGGTGAAGGTGTTTTCGTTGGTAGGCTGTTCAAAGTTTTCGTCGCCCATGAAGTCCACGTCGTACCCCACAAGGTGAGGGATCTGCTTCATGATTAAGATCAAGCCAATTGCGGCCATCATCCCCTTAATAACCGTATTGGGCACATAATGGCCCACTGTTCCCAATTTGATCAGTCCAAAAACCATTTGGAATACCCCCGCCAAAACGACGGCTGTCAAAAACAATTCAAAGGACCCCAGGTCGGTAATGGCTGCCAAAACGATGGAGGTTAGACCGGCTGCAGGCCCGGAAACGCTGATGGGCGAGCCGCTCAAGCCTCCCACTACCACGCCTCCAATGACTCCAGCGAGGATGCCGGACATGGGAGGAGCCCCAGAGCCAAGGGCAATCCCCAAGCACAGCGGCAGCGCCACCAAAAAGACGACGACCGAAGCGGGCAAGTCGTTCTGTAACAAGGATTTCATATTCACAATGCAGGCGGTTTGGCAGAAGTATGGTACCTTGCAAGGTAATTGAAGGCTTGGAATTAAAATGCCTGATAAATACTTAATAATGCCCGAAAACGACGAAATTATACCTGCATCCGGCAACGACGCCCCCACCGGAACCCCCGAGAACTCCTCCGAGAACCCCGCAACCGAACGCGCCGAGCGCCCTTCAGACCGCGGTACAGCGAAAAAACCCGCACGAAAAAAACCCGCACCCAAACGGGACGCCCCTTCCGATGCGGAAGGAACGTCCACCGGGTCTGCCGACGGTGAATCAACTGGATTTGCTGCCGGAGATGGAGAAGATGCTGAACGCGCTCCGCGCGCTGCCCAAAACTCCGAGGACTCCCCCGCGCAAACCGCCCAAGGGGGCGATGAGGCGGC
>JBILEM010000220.1:0-2779 GCA_044352085.1 Schleiferiaceae bacterium | reverse complement strand
GCCCGTCGCGGCTCCTGCGCCGGTTGCGGCTCCAGCCCCGGTAGCTGTTGCACCGGTGGCCGCGTCCAGCACCGGTCGGGTGGTGGCTTCTCCTTTGGCCAAAAAATTGGCCGAAGAGAAAGGCGTGGATTTGCGTTCGGTTTCCGGATCCGGCGATGGAGGTCGCATTGTGAAGCGGGACATCGATGCGTTTGTTCCCCAGGCCACTGCCTCGGCACCGGTTTTCTCCGGCACCGAAGGGTTTGTGGACACCCCCAACACCCAAATGCGCAAGACCATTGCCCGCCGTTTGAGCGAGAGCAAGTTTACGGCGCCCCATTTTTACTTGAAAGTGACCGTGGACATGGACGCCGCTATGGCCGCCCGTGCCCAGATGAATGCGGTGGCAGATACCAAGGTGTCCTTCAACGACTTGGTCGTGAAAGCAGCTGCGTTGGCCTTGAAAAAGCATCCCGGCATCAACAGCTCGTGGATGGGTGACTTTATCCGCACCTACCACCACGTGCATGTGGGCGTAGCTGTAGCCGTGGAAGACGGTTTGCTGGTTCCCGTGGTGCGCCACGCAGACGGCAAGTCCCTGCAGGCCATTGGCGCCGAGGTCAAGCAGTTTGCACAGAAAGCCAAAGACAAGAAGTTGCAGCCTTCCGATTGGGAAGGAAACACCTTCACCATTAGCAACTTGGGTATGTTTGGCATCGACGAGTTTACCGCGATTGTGAATCCGCCCGACGCCTGCATTTTGGCCGTAGGGGGCATTCAGCAGGTTCCCGTTGTAAAGAACGGCCAAGTGGTTCCCGGTAACACCATGAAGTTGACCCTGAGCTGCGACCACCGTGTGGTGGACGGCGCCACAGGAGCCGCATTTTTGCAAACCTTGAAGCAGTACTTGGAGGCACCGGTAACCATGTTGCTCTAATGGCCGGCCTCAAGCGCTTGGCGGATCTTCGCCCAGGCGAAGGCGGGGTCATCCAAGACCTTTGTTTGGACGACGTCCCGCCCAAATTGCTGGAGATGGGCTGCTTGCCGGGCATGCGGGTTGTAATCAATTACCGTGCTCCTTTGGGAGACCCCATTTGCTTGGACGTGGATGGATGGCAGTTGGCCGTTCGTCGGGATTTGGCCGAGCGCATTTGGGTACAATCCGAACAGGAATAACCATGTCTACCTCCAAACGCGCCCTTCGAATTGCCTTGGTAGGCAACCCCAATACGGGCAAAAGCTCCGTGTTCAACCGGTTGACGGGGCTCAACCAAAAGGTGAGCAATTACCCCGGAATCACGGTAGACAAGCGTTCGGGATTGGCCAAATTGGCCGACCACGCCTTGGCCGAGGTCATTGACTTGCCGGGCACCTACAGCCTCCACCCCAACGGGCAAGACGAACGCGTCGTATACGAGGCCTTGGTCAATCCATCGGAAGCCGACCGCCCGGATGTGGTAATTGGCATTGCCGACGGCACCAATTTGAAGCGGCATCTGTATCTGTTTACGCAGGTTTTGGACCTGGGATGGCCCGCCGTTTTGGTAGTAACCATGCACGACGAAATGCGTTTGCGGGGCCAGTCGGTAGACTTTGAGGAACTGGGCAAGGCCTTGGGCGGAGTGGAAGTCATTCCGGTGAACGGACGCACGGGTGTTGGCTTGGAGCGGGTGAAGGAAGCCATTTTGCGCGCCCAACCGCTCCCGGTATCTGCCCGCTTTTTCCAGCCCCAAAAAAAGGGAGCGGCCTGGCTGGACGAGGCGGTTTCTTTGAGCAAGAGCCGCACGGCCTACGGAGCCTGGCTCTGGGCCACCGAACCCACGGATTTGGGCGAAAAAGCGTGGGTAGAGTCCAAAGGAGGTTCCCCGGACCGCCTGCGGGTGGACGAGACCGTTCAACGCTACAGCGCCTTGCACCACCTGCTGAAGCCGCTGCAACGCGTGGATCCGGGCAAGGACCTCACCCGGTCTGCGCGGATTGACCGGGTCCTCACCCACCCCGTTTGGGGCGGCATGATGCTCTTGGTGGTTTTGTTTGTGCTGTTTCAGGCGGTTTTCTTTTGGGCGGAAGGTCCTATGAATGCCATTGACCGGTATTTTTCGGGCCTGGGGGCCTGGGCCGAAGGAGCGCTGCCGTCCGGGGCTTTTACCGAATTGGTAGCCAACGGGATTGTGCCCGGGGTGGCCGGCGTGTTGATGTTTCTGCCTCAAATTGCGCTTCTCTTTTTCTTTATTGCCCTACTGGAAGAAAGCGGGTACATGGCGCGCGTGGTGTTCATGCTGGACCGCGTGCTGCGTCCGTTTGGACTGAGCGGAAAAAGCGTGGTTCCCATGGTCAGTGCCAATGCATGTGCCATACCCGCCATCATGGCTGCCCGGAACATCGAGAATCCCCGGGAGAGGCTGCTGACCATCCTGGTTACGCCCTTTATGACCTGTTCCGCCCGCTTGCCGGTGTACACCGTTTTGATTGCGCTGGTCATTCCCAAAGTGGCCTTTGGTCCCTTCGATGCGCGGGCCCTGGTGCTTTTCGCCTTGTATGCGGTCGGGTTCTTGACGGCCTTGGGCGCGTCGGCGTTGGTCAAACGGTTTATTCCAACGGGGACTACGGCTCCGTTTTTGTTGGAACTGCCCCGGTACCGCCTGCCGCTGGTCCGCAACCTGTGGAACACGGTTTTTGAGAAGTCGCGGAGTTTTGTGGCCGAAGCCGGCAAAATCATTGTGGCCATTAGCATTTTGTTGTGGTTCCTTGCCAACTACGGCCCCTTGACCCAAGGAGAAATGGAGGCCCTGGATCCTGC
>JBILEM010000219.1:0-2786 GCA_044352085.1 Schleiferiaceae bacterium | reverse complement strand
GGTACGCGCGGCCCAGGCCGGCCAGGAACTCACCTTGGTGGTGCGCAATGCGCGCGACGCACAAACCACTTTGGACCGTGTACGCGCGGTTCGGCCGGACGCTCAGCCGCTGGTTCTGGAGGCCGATTTGGCCCACTTGGACCAAGTAGAAGCGCTTTTGGCCCAGCTCGATCGCCTCACCCAAGCGGGACGCGTGCACGACCGCCTGGTCAACAACGCGGGTTTTGGAGACTACGCTCCGCTGACCGATGCCCGCCCCGACGTTTTGCGCACCATGCTGGAGGTGAACATCCAAGCCTTGGTCCGTATTTCGCACTGGGCCGTTCAGAACTTGCCCACGGGCGGACGTTTGGCCAATGTGGCCTCTACGGCGGCTTTCCAGGCAGGTCCAGGCATGGCGGCCTACTACGCATCCAAGGCCTTTGTGCTGTCTTTTTCCGAGGCCTTGGCCGCCGAGGTCAAGCCCAAGGGCCTTTCCGTGACCATCGTGTGCCCCGGCCCCACCAAAACTTCTTTTTTTGACCGCGCCGGCTTGGAGAAATCCCACTTGGTTTCCCAAGGCCTGATGCCGCTGATGCACTCCCACACGGTGGCCGAGGTAGCCTTCGCAAAGACCGAATCCCGGTCGCTCTATGCCATCCCCGGATTCATGAACCGACTGGGCACCTACATGCCGAATGTGGTGGGCCGCAGAGGAGCGGCCGCCTTGGTGGGCTGGTTGCAGCGCGCCAAGCGCTCCTGAGTCCCATCTTCCCCCAGTCCGACGGGCAATACGCCGCTTACGGAGCCGCAAAACAGGGAAAATAAAAAAGGGGCGCCTCGCAGAGGCGCCCCTTTTTTTGTCTCAGAAAAATCCGCCCGTTAAAAATCGATGCGGTAGTAGAAAATGGGCAATCGACCCAGCTGGTACTCTTCCTGGACGGGATTTCCAGACGGATGGTCGGGTACAAAGGTCAGCGTCAGGATGTTCCGGTTGTTCAACACGTTGGCCATGTCAATCCCCAGTTCGTGGCTGGTTTTGGAGAAGTTCCACTTGTACAAGAACTTGACGTCCGTGCGGTAATACGCCCGGTATTTTTCGGTGTTGAAGGTGGAGGAGATAAAGTTGATTTCGAGGTTCTCCAGCGACTTCTCTTCGTCCACGGGTCCAAACCAACGTCCTCCTACCGTGGTGAATTTGCCGCTCAGCTGCAAGGCGCGTTTTCCGGCCAAGCGCCACTCTTTGGCCATTATAAAGTTGAATGCGTACTGGCCGTTGAAGGTCGTGTTGCGCACCACGTTGTCCGAGCCGCGGTACTTGGCGTCAAACAAGCTGGCCGTCATTAGGCCGTAGAACCCTTTGGAGAAGAAATGCTCCGCCGTCAATTCCAAGCCAAAATTTTGACCCGTGCCGGAGTTTTCCAGGGTGTCCGGCCACAATCGACCAAAACCGGAACCCGCATTCACCATGGAAAAGCTGGAACCCACCACGCGCTGTCCAAAGGTGGCGCTCAATGGGTTGTTGTCCATTTTAAACTGTTCCACAGGCACGTTCCACAGGTACTGGTAGTACACTTCGGCCTTCAAGCGAATGGGAGCCGAAGCCGACCGGTGTTCCACGCCTGCCACGGAGTGGTAGCTCTTGGTCAGCCCCATTTGGGTGTTGTGTTCCCCGGGGTCGCGCCCGTTGTTTCCAATGGCGTAGTAATACAGGTAGGCACTTTGCATTTGGCTGTGGATGCCGGAGCCCGCAAAGAAATTCGTCCGCTTGGAGTACTTGTAATTCAGTCCCACGCGTGGCTCTACCAGGTTGTAGGACTGCGCATTGACGTTGGAATAGGTCATGGTCCAACCGGCAGTGGCCGATAATTTTTCACTTAGGTTGCTGCGCAGGCTGGCATAGGGCTGCAAAACGCCCCACTGGGCATCGGTGTCCCACTGCACGCGCCAGGGAGCAACAGTTCCGTCGCGGCCGTCTACCTTGCGCACCGAGTCGTTGTAATGGAGGTCGTAAAAGTCGGCGATGACGCCCATTTTGAAGGTGGTGCGGTTGTTTAACTTCTGGATGTAATGCGCAAATCCGTGCAGCTTGTTTTCGGTGAATTTGTAGCCCAAGATGTTGACAATATCGTCTACCTTCCAGGTGGAGTCGGGGGTGATGCTGCGGAATACCTTGTCGTTGCGGGTGTCGATGTACGACTGGCTAACGGCGACCCCAGCGTTTAGGTAACTGGTGCGGGAAATGGGCTTGGTGTAATTCAAGCCTGTCACGTACATGTCGGTATTGAAATACTGGTCGCGGTCTGTAGTGCCGTAGCTTTCAAAGTCCGAACTGACTTTGTCGCCATCGGTATCGGAAATCATGATATCGATGTTGGACCGGCCAAACATGCCCCAGGCAGCCAATTTTCCGCCGTTTTTTTGCGGGAACGTGAAGCGGAACGCCCCGTCCATGTAGCCTGGAACAGCGCTGGTGCCCAGGGGGATGCCCAATTTTTGGAACATAATCAAGGTGCTGTAACGGTAGACGCCCAAGAACGAAGGAGCGGGACGTCCTGCACGGCCTTTTCCCAAGGGCCCTTCCACCATCAATTCGGTGCCCAAGAAGCCCAATTGGCCGGAAACTTCGAATTTTTCGTTGTTGCCGTCGCGCATTTTCAGATCAAAAACACCGGCAATGGCATTGCCGTATTCGGCGGGCCATGCGCCGGTGAAAAAGTCGGAATTGTCCAGGAACTTGTTATTCAAAATCGTTACGGGACCGCCTCCGGTACCGGGAATGGAGAAGTGGTTGGGGTTGGGGATGT